>DATCIL010000324.1:0-4472 GCA_036507795.1 Anaerolineales bacterium
GTGGCTTCTGTCTGATAAATCATTAACCGCTGCAGTGTGAATTAGCTCACACCGAACACCTGCTCCTCTCATTGAGAAGCTGCCATTTGCCCTTTATTTCAATTCAGGCAGAGGCACCGGTTTTTCACGGGGTGTGCATAACCCGCAATACACCGCATCAGAGATCACGATCGCTTTCAATATTCCATTCTCTCCCTGGTAAAGGCTGACAATGTAAGGAGACTGCTGAATGTGCTCCTTGCAGACCGCTCGACCGCAGAAACGACAGGTCGCATGAGCACTCCGGTCGCAATGGATACAGTTCATAATTCATCCTGATACTTGATCATTTAGTTCGAGGCCCAGGCCAGCTGTACGTTCATCATCCGGCGTGAACCCGTCCGGGATACCGTCTGGCCGAGCTGTGCGAAATTCGACATTAAGCTTAGAAAGAATTGCCTCTCCAAACCTAACAAGATCGTGTCTTCTAAAGCGGTAATTGTGGCTGTGCGAGGACGATCATGCAGCAGGGCCACCTCCCCGAAATATTCTCCCGGCCCGCGCCGGGCCAGTTCAAGGGTTTTTCCATCAATCTGGTGAGCGATTGCCACAGATCCCGTTTCGATAATATAAAATTGGTCGCCCGGATCTCCTTCATGGAATATGATTTCCCCGGCCCTGAATTTTTGGGGTTCTAAAATAGCCACCAGCAGTTCCAGCTCGTGAGCTTCCAACTCGTCGAAAATTGGCATACCCCTCAATAGCCAGTTATAACGGATGTCGCTATCGATGTTGTTCGCCAGCGACACGTATTGGCGGGCCAGCCGGTCAAAGTCTCTCTGTTTCAGGGATAGCAACACAGCGGGTGTCTCTGCCCGGGCTGTCGCCGTGCGCGGAACATTCGCCACCAGGGCGATTTCCCCAAAGTATTGGCCGGGGCCTTTTCTTTCAACCAATCCCTCGGCGCCATCTGTGCCCGTCTGCAAGATCGAAATATTACCGCGTTCCACAATATAAAATTTATCGCCGATCTCTCCCTGCCGTATGATGGTCTCTCCGGCAGCAAACTGTTCCGCCGCCAGATTTCTGACCACGCTCTCTAATTCCTCATCCGGGCAGGTTGCGAAGAGCGGTACCCGCTTGAGAATCTTCATCCGGGTAATTTTCTTGTCCTTCAAATCCTCACCAAGCGCCAGTCCCCATTCCCGCCTCGCCAGGATCAGCTCGGTCACTACTTCACGCAGCTGCCACGGGAGCAGGTCCAGGCCGTAAGCGAAAACCAATTTTCCCATCTCTCGACCTAATTCGATCCGGGTCAGGCGGTGGAGGACGTCGAACGCCAGACCATACACCTCGGTCAATTCCATCGCGCTACGCTCTTCCAGCTCTTGATCTAGAAACTGATTCCCCTCGATCCATAGACTTACGCCATTTTTGCGCATCTTCCCAGAGAATTCACGTCCAAGCAGATCTACGCCGGGAAATCCGAATTCAAAGAAAACCTGGGCGATTACGCGGCGGATCAAGATCGCTACCGAGGTGCGGATTGCTTTGTTGGCCTGGCTCGAAATTTCTTTCGCTTCATTCACCGACAGAGCTGGTAAGCGGGCATATACCAGATGTAAACCGCCGGCTGCCACAAACAATATTCCAAATAATCCGACATCGAATTCTGAAATCTTGACCAATTTCGAGACTGAAAGCAGGATTGCCCCCAGGTTGACAAGCGCGATGGCCGGCGACCTGGCGCTGCCTCGCAGACCGATCAGGTCCCACACGGTGATGATGATTAGCAAGAGGAACAGCAGGAAAACAGGGCTGGTGATTGCGGCATCCATAAACTGGCCCAAGACCACCGCAATGATTACTCCCGTAAAGATGCCGAACAGTAGCCCGGCTGGTTTCAATCGACCGGTAATGGGCCAAATAAAAAGCAGGCCGGCGGTCAGCAAGGTGAATACGGATCCTGCTTGAAGCCAGTCTCGGATTGAGTCCCCGGGCGAAGCAAGATCTGCAAGTTGAATAAAGCCGTTTACCACAAGCGCGGCGGCAATCGCGTACTGCGCAACTCCCCGCGGAGATCCTGCGTATACACGGCCGAAAATCGCTAACCGGTAAGCCGTCAAAATAGAAATTGCCGCGGCAATGATGCCGGGCAGCCAGCCTGCCTGCCTCAGGAAGGGACTGTTCAGTAAGATTCCCGCGCTCAGAGCCAGCCCCGCGCCCACAAATGCAAGCCGCCAATGTTGGGACATGACTGGAGATTTTAATAACCTGATCGCCAGTGTTTTTCCAATGCGAAATAATTGCATGAACAGTAAGAAACCAAATGAAGCCACGCCTGCTACGAGCAGTAAGCTGAGAATCCTGGCAAGCACCGAATACCCGTCACCAAGAAACACTTGCAGTCCCGAACTCACCCGAGATTTCCAGAAATATCCGGCCATGAATAAGGCATAAATTGTCCAGACCAAAGAAAGTAAACCGAATACAGAAAAAATTTTTTCTTCCCCAGTAAACTTCCCCCTCCCCATAATCCTTCGAAGCAATTTTTGACGGACGAATGCCAGAGATCTCTCTCGTAAAGAGGGGATATCCAGGCTATCCGACAGCAAATAATAGCCGTCAAACTTGAGCAATGGGTTTACGTTGATAAATACGGTCAGATAAGCGTATCCCGCCATTTTAAAGAGGAATGAATTGATCGCTGCGCCTGGAAAGAGTGCCATGAGAAGCGCGGCGCTTCCGCCTAAGATCAATCCCGTATAAGGCCCATTCCAGGTGACTGCCAACCGCGCTTTCCTGGGTTCTAACCAGATGTCAGTGGTATCCACGAAGGCCGCCGGCAGGCCAAAAAACAGCATGAAGCCCCCCTTGGGCACCTCCCTTCCAAAATGCTTGACCGTGAGCGCATGACCAAGTTCATGGATAGCAACCGGGAAGATTGCTGCCACCCACAACATGGCCAAACCGGGCAAAAAACTTTCTCCGAGAAAGATGTATTGCGGATCAACCAGGATCCGGTAAAAGGCGACCAGTCCCGCCAGGCTGATCAACAGGCACAACACTTTGGCCGGCCTTGTGAAAAAGAGCCAACCCCCATACTTGTAGAGCAGCGTTATGCTCTTATCTATATTTTTTAGGCTCAATTTTTTTGTTAGCAGCCAACTGGCCGGAGCGCTGAGCCGGCTCGACAGCGAACGTTTATGAATTGCCTCTCTGACCTGCGTCCAAACCGCCAGCGGTTCTTCACTCAGCATGTGATTCTCGTAAAGTTGCTCCACCAGGTGGAGGACCATATTCCGGGCGAATACACCGGTTTCCATGAAGTGTTCGACGATGAGCACTTCAAGATTATTCTGGCCGTCCATCTGACCCCAAAGTTTGAACTCACCTGGAGACAACCGCAAATAAGTCTTCTTCTGCGTGTTCTTAAGCACAAAGTACGCGCCCTGGCGGTCTTCCAGCTTTTGCACGATGACCGCCGGGTTCGCTTCGGGTCTCACTTCGGATATCTTTAATCGTTGGTTGAGCGTTTGCCAGACTCCCTGGCGATCGGCTTGCGTGGAGCCCGCGGCTTGTTCCGCTTCCAGAAATTCCGGTATTAATGGTGTCGACCAATCCGTTGGCATTTACCTACCCCGGTCGAAGACGATTTTTCGTAAACCCTCGGGGCTGATGACGATCAAACTTGCTCCCTCTGCCTTAATCAAATTCTGCGATCTGAGTGCTGACAGCGCTTTATTGACGCTTTCTCGCGTTGCCCCAACCATAGTTGCCAGTTCCATTTGCGTTAGAGGAATGCAAATTTCAATGGAACTCCCATTTATTCTCCCATGCCGCTCGGATAGATTAAGAATCTCATACGCCAGCCGGCCCTGTACGTCCTGAAAAGCCATTGCCTCGATATTTTGGGTCGTCCTTCGAAGCCGGTCTACTAAAACCTGGATCATGGCCTGCGCCAGTCCCGGAAATCTATTAATGTTGTCTTCGACATCGGAACGAGAAATCATCCACACCACAGTCGGAGAGAGCGTGATTGCGCTGGAAGAGTGCGGTTTATTATCTATGGTGGACAATACACCAAGGATATCCCCGCGACCAAGCACATCCAGCGTCAGTTCCTGCCCCGTCCGTCCAATGCTGAACACTCGGATGCTGCCCTCCTCGATCATGTATAACATGATGCCGGGCATATCCTGATGATACAGAGTTACCCCTGCTGCGAACGATCTTCTCTGCGCCCGCCCAGCCACTTCGGCGCGCTGGTCCGCAGTAAGCCGCGAGAATAGCGCAATTCCGTTCAAAAAGTCCAGGGCATCTTCGGACGATCTACGGAAGTTCGAATATAAGCTCATAATTCACCTCGGAAGTCGTTTGCAGCGCCGTCGGAGACACCGCCACGGCCGCAAAGGGGATTTCCTCGCCCAATCCCAGAATCTCGAATTCGACCGTTTCACCCGGTATCACCTCGATTCTGTCAATCTCGATTG
>DATCIL010000325.1:0-4251 GCA_036507795.1 Anaerolineales bacterium
CTGATGCTCGACGAGCCGCTGGGATCTGTGGATCGCACGCTGCGAGAGCGGCTGATGGTCGAGCTGCGCCACATCCTGCAGAGGATGCAGCAGACCGCCATGTACGTGACGCACGATCAGGAAGAGGCATTTGCCATCGCCGACCGCGTTGTGCTGCTTAGGGCGGGGAAAGTCGAGCAGATCGGCGCACCGCAAGAGATCTACCTGAAGCCGGCCTCTCTATTTGTGGCCCGGTTTCTGGGCCTGACGAATTTGCTGGAGGGCGAGGTGCGCAGCCTGGACGGCCGGGCTGTGGTCGAAACCGCCATCGGCAACATTCCTGTAGGCGGTCACGCGGAGGGGAAGGCCACGGTTCTGCTGAGGCCGGATGTGGTATCTCTGGACGTCACGGAAGGCTACCAAATAAGAGGGAAAGTAGTGGAGACCTCTTTCCGCGGACCGATCTGCCGGACAGTAATCGATGTGAACGGCGCCCAATTAACCTTTGATTTCCCGTCCAGCGCGCCGCTGCCGGGCGTGGGGGAGGAAGTGGTGGTGAGCTTTGAGCCGGAGAGGGCGGTGCAGGTGTTTCAGGATGAGGAGATTGAAGATTGAAGATTTAAGATTGACGGTGGATGATGGACCGTGGACGACGATGATCGTTGTCAGGCTGCATCATCTCATGCGCGGCCTGGTCAACTTCGGGGTCATGGATAAACCAATCGATTTCTCCATTCGGCCCGGCATAAAAGCCGTCGATAGAAACTCTGTTTAACATTACAACTTTTCGCATATCAACCTCCTATTCTTATACCCAACTCAATCTAACTTAGATAGTACATGATCCAGCTTATGGGCCGCCTCGACAAGACCGCCAGGCGCAAACTGGATCATAAACCATTTAACGGAATCTTCCTTGATCTCATCGGTAGTGTCCATAAAAAACACCGGCTCAGCAAAACCACCGAGATCCTCCACGACCCGCGCATAGCGATAATAGACCATCGTCAAGGGATCAACCTCGGTTTTTCCATAACCCCGGAAAAACAATGTTTCTGCTTTTTCCTCGGTCACGAAACCTCCGACCGTGACAAACAGCAGGTCGCACTCTCTGGGCGCTAAAACCGGTTGATCCCAATCTACGATGAACAGCTTACCCTGATCATCAATCAACAGATTGGCTGTGTGAATGTCGGCATGGCACAATACAAAGTTCATTGATTTGTGTTGAAGCACACGGCCCAATTGGTCGGCCTGGTCGACGATCATGCCCATCTCGTGATGGTGGTCTTTCCAGAACGCAGCCAACGGTTTCCGACGCTGGGATCTACGCAGAATTTCACAGATATCTGCTCCGTTGATCCAGAAATTCTCATTAGGGTGTCATTGCGAGGCGATCTCTGCCGAAGCAATCTCCTGCAAGGTTGGGAGCAGATGGCGGCAGCAAAGAGCGCTGCTCCGCAAAAACCGCTCCTCACAATGACAGAATGAGAATTGCTGTCGTTGATATAATCTTCTTGACAAACTGATTGATTGTGTTAAACTGTATATTACATGCAAAATGTACAGAATGTTAATATTTGTTAATCGAGGATCCCGGATATGGAAAGAAAATTGGGTGTTACAAAAGCAAGAGAGAAGTTCGGTGAGATTATTGATCACGTCCAATACCAGGGTGACACATTCATCATCAATCGTCATGGGAGAGCTGCGGCTGCGGTCGTTCCTGTCGAGGTTTACGAAAACTGGAAGCAACAGCGCAGGATGTTTTTTGATGCCATCCGCAAGATGCAGGACGATAATAAAGACATCGACCCTGAGGAAGTATGGGAGGATGTGCTCAAGGCCCAGCAAGCTGTCCGGTCTTCCAGTTGATAGATCATGCGCGTTATCCTGGATGTCAACGTTCTCCTGAGCGCTGCGATTTCTGGTGGTGGCAACCCGGGCAAGATTCTCGATTTGTGGGAGAAGAACCAATTTGATCTGGTTGTATCTCCACCAATCCTTGAAGAACTGGAACGAGTCATCCATTATCCGAAAATTCAACAAAAATACAGACTGGCTGAAGAATACGTTGACAATTTCCTGGGTTTGATCGGCAACCAGGCTATCATTGTAAATCCTTCCAAAAACCTAAATGTTATTGAAAGAGACCCGTCTGACAATCGATATTTGGAATGCGCCAAAGAAGGCAACGCCTCTTATATCGTCACGGGGGATAAACATCTTCTGGAACTCAAAGAGTATGCCGGAATCGTGATATTGACACCAACCGGGTTTCTCGCAATCCTTCGATTAGAAGGAAAAGAATAGGGGGATGCTCATCCAGTGGATGGAGATGCGATCACTGGCCACCAGTCCGATCGCGCGGAGCGCCTAACCACCGGGAAAGCCAGGTTCGGTGTTCGGCGACCCAGCGGTATGCCCGGTCTTCGATCCAGCGGAAAGGCGGCACTTGGTAAATCGCCGCTATCCATGCCCACACCCCATCCAGCTCCTGGAGGGTGCGGTTGATCGCCGCTGCGCCGCTCCACCTGGTTCCATCCGGCGACCATAAGGGAAGCGACGCCCACACCTCCCGATCCACCTGTGCCCGGCTAAAGCCATATTGGTCGATCAAGTTGGGAATCTGATTTGGGAGAACCAGCACACGGCCGGCTTTGTCGCGCCCACGCACCCACTGCGCCCAGCGCGTTCAAAGTCCTCAGGTGCCGTCGAAGAGGACCACCAGGCGATGCCCGGATCCCTCATTAATGAATCTTGATAATGCAGCGGCAAAAAGCCCGGCATACGCCGGGTGCGCCAGATCCAGGTGCATCGCCTGGTCAAGCGCAAACCATTGGATCCGCGCGTGTTCGTGCGGCTGCCGGTTCCTGGGGGTTCCGCTCCACGCTGTCACCAGATAGAAACGGTATTGTCCCGGACCGTACTGATCTGGGTCGGGCTCGGCCAGGGTTGTGAGAAATTCCCATCGGATCGGCGTAATCCCAAGTTCTTCGTACAGCTCCCGCTGTAACGCTTGTTCATACGACTCGTCTGGTTCTACGTGGCCACCAAAGACGTCCCAGACGCTGGGATAGAAAGCACGTTCGGCCGATCGCTTTCCGAGCAAGATCATCTGCTGCTGAACGATGAGGGCCGCAACACCTTCACGCATGGTAGTTATGATCACCGGGCTTCATCGCTGAGTGAATTGTAGTCCACCAGGTTACGTCCCGTCAAGTGAGTGGCGCCACAGTCTGGCCCGCTGATTTCTCTTTCGCGGATTTTGGAGGAATGGCCGGAACCGGAGCAACTTGACGCCCAACAAAGCCCGGGATACAATTCACCCACCAACAAATGGGGGAGAAAGGAAAAAGAGATGCTCTTTTTATTGCTTAAGTGGCTCCATATCCTCGCCGCCATCACGGCGGTCGGATCCAATATCACCTATGGAATTTGGATCGGCCGGGCCTCGGCCAGGTCTGAGGTGCTGCCCTTCACGCTGCGCGGGATCAAGCTCATCGACGATCGCCTGGCCAATCCCGCCTATGGCCTGCTGCTGATCACGGGGCTGCTGATGGTCTGGGTGGCGCGCTTTCTGCTCACCACCCCCTGGCTGCTTATCGCCTTGATCCTCTACGCCGCCCTGATCTTGCTGGGCCTGTTCGGGTTTACGCCCGCGCTCAAGCGGCAAATCGCAGCTTTGGAAGAATTCGGCCCCGGCTCCGAAGAGTACCGCTCCGTGGCCGGGCGAGGCACGCTCCTCGGCGTGGTGTTGACAGTTCTGGCGGTCGCCATTGTTTTTTTAATGGTTGTGAAGCCCACTCTGTGGGGCTAGCATGCTCCAGCCAGGGCGGTTGCACGCGGGCGCTGCTCCCTGCAATCTGCAATTCGCTTAGTTTGCCGCTCTCGAGCCACGCTCTCCGTCGTCGCTCGCTGTCGACTTCATCCCTACGCACAGTAACAATTCTCCTGGTGCCAGGATCCCTGTGGTCCCTCAAACTGAGGCACTTAGCTGTTCGTCCCCGGGACCGTGCGCTGGCGGACGACGGTGCCGGCGCTGTTCAGGGCGTCGATCTCGACCGGCCCGGCGAAGGTCCCCACCCGCATCCGGACCTCCGACACCGGCACGGGCAGCGTGATCTCCACCCCTTCGGGCGGGAACTGCAAGCCCTTGTCACCGCAGGTCAAGTTGGAGAATATGGTGTTGGAGCCCTGCGGTTGGACGAAGCCCGCGAATGAATTGCGGGCTGCCATAGAAAACATGCTAAAGCATGTTGAAAACCCTCC
>DATCIL010000326.1:0-2849 GCA_036507795.1 Anaerolineales bacterium
GCCCAAATTTAGGCACCTTCCGCACCTTCCCGGTTGCTTCCAGCAACCGGGAAGGTGGCTAGCAACCGGGAAGGTGGGCTTAATAACGGCTTTGTTAGCCTAAAAAGTCGAATCTGGCGTAAAATGGTTGCTGAGGATTGGAATAAGTATTCATTAAGGGGGCGCGATGTAGAGCAAGGACATGAGCAACTCATTCATCTTCGAACTGCGTGCCGACGGCACCATCCAATTCGTCAATCCGGCCGTAACCGAACTGACCGGTTATGCTCCCGGCGAGATCATCGGGCAGGACTGGTTTCTGACTTTATTCCGGCACGAAGCCCCTGACCGGCTGGAAGCCTGGCGCTCTAAGATCCTGGCAGAAGATACCTTCCAGCTGGCCAGATCCATGCGCTCCAAAGCCGGTACCATCAGAGAAATTGAGGTCACAACGGCGGTCCAGCGGGATCAGCAGGGCGCTGTCGACAGAATCACCGGTTTCGCCATAAAACGCAACTCTCCTCAACCGGCCCAAGAAGTTGAACATACGGCGGAAATCGATTATCGTGCCCTGTTCGAAAATTCCCTCAATACCATTCTGCTTGCAAACGATGAGGCGGAATACATCGATGCAAATTCGGCTGCGTGTGGCTTGCTGGGTTACAGTCGCGAGGAATTGCTCTCCATGCGCGTCCCTGACCTGTTTCCAGAGCCGGATCGTGACCAATTTGCCTCCTTATGGCGGGCATTCATCGAAGACGGCGAGCAAAAAGGCGAACTCAGGCTGTTGCGCAAGGACGGTAGCTGGATTGAAGTGGAATATTTCGCCAGAGCCAATATGCTGCCAGGTGCACATTTGTCGATTATGCACGATATTTCCAAGCGGAAGCGCGCCAGACTCGAGCTGTCCGAATCGGAACACCGCTACCGCACTTTGTTCGAGACCATGGCGCAGGGCGTGGCGTATGTCAATGCTGAGGGCCTCATTACGGCGGCGAACCCGGCGGCCAGCCGGATTTTTGGACTGCCATATGGTGAACTGGTTGGCACAAATGCGTGGGATGCCGGCTGGAGAGCCATCCGCGAGGACGGGGCTGAATTTCCGCCGGAGGAATATCCCAGCCGCGTGGCCATGCGGAGCGGGGAGGAGGTCAAAGATGTGGTCATGGGCGTGTTTAATCCGGAAGATGAAGAGCATCGCTGGATCAGGATACGCGCCGTGCCACAATTCCAGGCTGCCGAAGAAGAAGCCTACCAGGTCTACCTGACCTTTGAGGACATCACCGGGCAGGTGCGCGTGGAGCGCGCACTGCGCGAAAGCGAGGAGCGCTACCGCTTGCTGGTAGAGCTCTCACCGGATGCCATCGGCATTCAAAGCAAGGGCAGGATACTTTTCGTCAACGAGGCGGGAGCCCGGATACTAGGGGCCACAAGCCCAGAAGAGCTGATGGGAAGGCGCTACCAGGATTTCCTGCATCCGGACGACCTGGCGCCGATCCTGGACCAACAGCGGAGCTTGGATCAAAACCAGCCACTGCAGCCATCCGAGGTGAGAATTACGCGCCTGGATGGGCAGGTGATCACGATAGAATCCACGGCGATGCCGTTTGTTTATGAGGGCGAACCGGCCGTCCTCTTCATCAGCCGCGATGTCACCGATCGGGTCCAGGCTGAAATCGCCCTGCGCGCCGGCGAGGAGCGCTATCGCAACCTTTTTGAGAGTGCTCCCATTTCGCTTTGGGAGGATGATTTCTCCGGCATGAAAGCATACGTCGAAGAATTGGAGAATAGAGGCATTCAGGATCTCAGGGCATATTTTGACGCCCACCCGGAAGCAGTTTTCGATTGCCTCAACCAGGCCAACGTGTTGGACGTCAACCGGGCGACGCTAGAGCTTTACCAGGCCGAATCGAAAGAAGAACTTCTGGGCGCTATCGAAGCCGTACTTGACAAAGACTACTACAGCACATACCTGGAGGGCATCCTATCCATCGCCGAGGGCCGGACAACGTTTGAAATTGAAACCGTCAACCGTACGCTTCAAGGGACGGAGATCGATATTATCTTGAGCTGGTCGGTGGCCCCTGGCAGCGAGGGGAGCTATGACAGGGTGCTGGTATCCATCGTCGACATTAGCGAAAGGAAGCGTATCGAGCGATCCGAGCGCGAGCAGCGCTCTCTGGCAGAAGCCTTGCGAGACATCTCCTCGGCTCTCAGCAGCACACTCGATTATGAAGAGGTATTGGACCGCATTCTGGAAAACATCGCCCGGGTTGCTGCTTTCGATACCGCCCACATCCTCCTGGTGGAAAACGGCACCGCCCGCATGGTGAGGTGGCGCGGTTACGACCGGATTGCCACCGGCCCGGTGGATGTCGGCCCTCTGACCTTCAAAATTGAAGAAGTGCGCAATTTGAGGCAGATGGCGGAAAGCGGCCTGCCGCTGGTCATTCCCGACACCAAGGAATTCAGCGGTTGGGTCGACATCCCGGAGCTGCGTTTTATCCGCTCTTTCGCCGGCGCTCCCATCTGTATACGCGGCCAGGTCACGGGGTTCTTGAATATCACCAGCCAGAAACCCGGATTTTTCAGCTCAGTTGACGCCCCGCGCCTGCAGGCCCTGGCCGACCAGGCGGCCATCGCCTTGGAAAATTCGCGCTTATACGAACAGGTGATTGCCGGCAGAGAGCGCATGCGCCTTCTAACGCAGCAGGTGGTTTCAGCTCAGGAGGAAGAGCGCCACCGCCTCTCCCGGGAGCTGCACGACGAAGCCGGCCAATCCCTCACCGCCCTGCAGATCGGATTGCAGCTGGTCCACGATGAAATATCCCCAGACCAGGCAGCGCTGCGCCGGGAGGTCAAGGAATCTA
>DATCIL010000327.1:0-3143 GCA_036507795.1 Anaerolineales bacterium
GGTGACTTTTCCCTTGGCATCTTTTTCCACCAACACGAGTTGTTGGACCATAAATCGGCTACCCACCGGGATCACCATTCGTCCCCCGGGCTTGAGCTGATGGATCAATGGTGGCGGGATGTGGCTGGTTGCCGCCGTCACGACAATGCCATCAAAGAGCCCATGTTCTTCCCAGCCGTAATAACCATCACCGATACGCACATTGACCTTATTATAATTCAGTTGCTTCAACCGCTCCTTGGCCTGATTGCCGAGAGGTTCAATGATTTCGATGGTGAAGACCTCGGCTACAAGTTCCGCCAGAATGGCGGCCTGGTAAGCCGAGCCGGTGCCAACTTCCAACACCTTGTGTTGTCGCTCGGGTTTTAGCAGGTCTGTCATTAGCGCTACGATGTAGGGCTGGGAGATGGTTTGCCCATGCCCGATGGGTAGCGGGCGGTTTTCATAGGCATTATGACGCTCTTGCCAAGGTACAAATTCATGGCGGGGTACCTTGCTCATGGCGTCCATAACTTTAGGGTCGAGTACTTTTTTATTGATATAGAAGCTGGTCAAACGAACATCCGCTTCAATATCTTGTATCATGCCCTGGCGTGCCTTGGTGTATTTGTCCTGTGCCTGTGCAGATGAATCTATGAGCAGGACCAAGACACAAAGGATGAGTAGAACAAATCTGTTTCGGCACAAGCGCATAATAATATTCATCGAAAAAAGTATGACCACCTTTCTGATATCACAACACTTTGTTCTTAGCGCTCCATCCTCTTACCAAGGTATCTCGCTTCCATCGTAACAATAAGAAGTCTTATCACTTAAACAGAGGGGAATGCAGTCTTATCGCTTTTTGTTACTTCATGGACATCCAGTTAAGATGAAAATGAACCTGGATGCAGACCAGTACCTAGACTCAGAATCCATTACTAGCTTTCGCTGAGCCGATCCGTCGACAATAATGGATCTAAGCGGTCGGCCTGCGCCAGAGCCCAGGACGCCCATTCATCCAGGTGAGCTGTTCCTGTTTTTTGTTGTGTCGTTTCGGCTGTTGTCCGGACCGCCTCGACGTAAGCGCGGATCTCGGCGGCCTGGCGCCAGGCACTGACGCAGCGCAGAAGTTCCTGTACCCGCTCTGCTTCTTTTCTGTGCCGCTCTTCTTGCTCCCATCGCTCCCTCTCGGCCTCGGCATAACGCCGTTCCGCCTCCTGGCGCCCCAGGCGATGCCGGCGTAAGACCTCGCCCGCCATGAAAAAACCGGCGACGATCGCATTGAGCTGATCTTCCAGCGGGTGATCCGGATCGTCGCGCCATTCCGCTTGAGCGCTCGAGTACTGCAGCGAGCGAATGCGAAACGCCAGCTCGCCGGTGGCTTCGCGGACCTGCTTCCACGCTCGACCAAGGTTGTAGGGATCCTTTTTCTCTTCCTTGGCCAGTTCCATCCGGCGCTGCCGCTCCCGTTCCTTGAGGGTGAACTCGATTTTTTCTTCGCCCTGGTATACGAATACCCAGTAGGGGTTTCCGGCCTCCACCGTAGGCTTGAAGCCTCGCTTTTCGAGTTCCTTGAACAAGGTACTCAAAATGCGCAACCGGCGTTTCTCGATGGATTTGGCGTATTGCCGCGGCCAGTTCAGGTCCGAGGCGCGCCAAGCATCTCTTGCGCGGCGTTCCTGCTCAAGCCAGGCACCGATAATGGGGTACGGATTGGATAAGGTCTTGGTGACTTGGATTCGGCGTTCCGGAGCGCTTTCCTGCTCTACCTGGCGCTGGACTTCAGGCGGCAGTTCCAGCTTGGGTAATGGTGGTTTCGGTTCCGGTGGCACAATAACGATGGTTTCTTGCCCATGGGACCGGACCGGCGGGAGCGGCTTACGCTGCACCTTTTTGCCGTGTCGGGATTTCGCCCAGTAACCCCGTTCCGGGACGGGAATCCCCGCGCGGCGGCAGGCCTTGGCCAATCCCACGTCGGAAATGCCAAGTCGCTTCGCGACCCTGGTCATCGGCACGGACCAGACCAGTTCGTAAAGCTCGGTACGTGTCAGTTGATGGACCATGCACGCCTCCTTGACTCCCGTGTTTCCCGAAAACGCATAGTAAATCTTGAATCGTCACTGTCGGGGGTTGTTCTGGCCTGCCTCCAGGTTCATTTTCACCTTAAACTCGGTGTAAATGAAACTCGGGGCAGGCCACATAGCGGTCCGGTATTGGACATGCTCAGGTGAGTATTAACGTAACACTGCGGGAAAAAGCGGCCCTTTCTCCGATTAGTGGAGAAAGGGCCGTTTGCTACTGACTGACTGGCGGAGAGGGAGGGATTGCTCGGCACACCCATGTGCCTCGCCCTCGCCGCTTCGCGACTCGGGCCAGCCTGTGGCTGTCCAAAATTGCTCCCGGGAATTTTGTCGAACCCTCTGCTCGGGTTCGAGTCTTTCTTGTCACGCCATCTTTACCAAGGGGGCCGATGGCCCCCTTGGTAAAGATGGCGGAGAGGGAGGGATTCGAACCCTCGGTACGGTTTTGCCGTACACACACTTTCCAGGCGTGCTCCTTAAACCGCTCGGACACCTCTCCAAAACTCTGAAATCTCCCGGCATACGACCATTCCTGGCGCGCTGCCAGCTTGTCTTCTTCGCGGCGCAGTCCTGCTTCGCTCGAAGTCCGGCACAGCCCTACAGGCTGGGTGCTCGCAGCTGTCGCAGCTTGCCCTGGCCTCGCGTTGGCGGTTCGTAATCTCGCCGCGCACTCACTCGGATAACTTTCCGGGATAATTTTTGACACCGCGTATCCAGACAGGAACGCCAGATTAAACCAGCTGTTATATCCCCGCAACGCGGAAATCGCTATATTGAATTAGGATAATAAACAAGGCTCATACCGTATGCGCCAGACCACCCAATCCACCACGCAACACGGAAACATCAAAACCACGTTGGCTCAACAGAAACGCCGCCGCGCAACCGCGGCTGCCGGTCTGACAAAAGGTAATATAGTGACGCTGCGGGTCGAGGCTGGCGGCCTTGAGCCGCAGCAGATAAAGCGGAAGATTCACGCTGCCCTTGATCGTGCCATGGCGGTATTCATCCTCGATCCGCACATCAAGCAGCATGGCGCCCGCCCGCACCAGAACCTTGGCTTGATCCAGTGACACCCAC
>DATCIL010000328.1:0-1614 GCA_036507795.1 Anaerolineales bacterium
CGTTGTAAATGCTGCCCACCCACTCCGGGAACTCCTCAGAGTAATAGGCAAAATCAAAGGCGGCGCAATTGGCTTCAGCGGGCACCTTGAGCTGCATATGCAGGCGAACCAGGTCATTTCCCTCGCTATTATCGAGACCACCCAACTGGGTGGAGAGATTTCCTTCGTTGTTGGGAAGAGGAGCATCGGCAGCTTTTCCCGTGGACAGAATGGCAAAGGTGCCGCCTTGAGTGGGGAACCAGCTGCCGAGAGGGGCATCGCTGACCCCCACGCCGGCAGCATCGCTGCCCATCAGGTCGGCTGACACGAGATCGGCGTTCGGCACGCCCATGGCGAGCGCCAGTTCCGCGGCGGTCGCCGGATTAATTGCGGCAACCCCTGCGGGCAGGGATTGAGCCTGGTTTTCAGGCGCCGCCCGCCGGGGCGCACCGGGAGACCCAGGTGTGCCCTGGGGGTTGGGCGCGCCCGCTTCATTCGCACGGACAGAGTAAGCAATAAACAAGAACACCAGTGAAAATGCAATGATGAAAACCCCAAAGAATCGAAGTGCCTTCCTGGAAAATCTCATAGCTGTCTCCTTTTGTTAAATTGATCAAAATAGTCAGGGATTGGGATCAACCCTCACCGGCTCTGAAAGCTGGCTTTCGTTGCCGTATTGATCCACGGCGGTGAGCGTGTACAGTAACGGCTCTTTAATTTCTGGAAGTGTATCAGTCCATGCGTATTCTCCTTGGTTATCATCCTTAACGGGGACAACGTCAACCGCTTCCCATTCCTCAACAGAAAGCGGGCGGCGATAAACCACATAATGAACGAGGATGTCCGATCCGGTGCCCTGCCAGGTAAGCTCCACACTGCCATCGCGCAGCATGGCTTCGACTCCCGCGGGCTGGAGTGGCGGGATTCCCCGGTCCTGATCCAGCGGTATCCCTTCAGTCCCCGGCGCACCAACTGTCTGGGATAGTGGGGGTGTAGCTTCAGGCGTTTTCTGGGTCGCGGCCGGAGTGGGCGAGGGTCGTGACGGAGCAGTGGGCGCTGCGGGGGTATCGTTCCCTACGGCGGGGCTGCACGCAGCCAGCCATGCCAGGTTGATGAAGAGAACGGAAAGAACATGGATTAAGACATTCGCATTACGCATACAGGTCCCGTAATAAAGCCATTTTGATTGACAAGATAGCACGTTCAATCCTAAGGGCGATCCCTGTTCAAAATTAGGAAGTAACCCACCCAACTTTCGGTTCAGCACTTCTGCGAAGGATTCCATTTGCTTATGCCCCATATGGAGACCTGAGGGATTACTCCTTGTAGGTCTCGGAAAGGAGTTCAGCGATCGGAAGACTCATTCTACCACCACCCGTTATAAAATGTATACCATTCCTTCCTATTAATCATTCCATTCTCCGTACCTTACGAAAATGCAAACTCCACCTTCGTTGCTGCGCCCCCTGTTCCCTTACTCCTTTCGTTTTCCCGAAAAAAATGAAAAACGAATCCAACCTGGCAGCAACTGCCTTGCCAAGATTAAGCTACTTTAATCAAAATCATGGGTTATAATGGGCGAGAAGTACAGGGGTCTCAGCAGCTTTCAATGCAGTCGCACGGTTAATATTTGAG
>DATCIL010000329.1:0-3687 GCA_036507795.1 Anaerolineales bacterium
TGATGATTATGACGGACAGACCCACAGTGAGCAGGAAGGAGTTCATTATCCACTGCTCTTTGGTGCGCTTGCGCAGCTGCAAGAAGACCGTCTTCTCAATGACCGCGCCCAGCAGGGCCCCCACCAGCGCTGCTGCCAGGATGCCAAGGAAGGGCGCAACGGCCGATAGAAGTGGCGAGGGATTGGTTTTAAGATGTGCACTGAGCGGGGTGAAGACAAAATAAGCGACCAGCGTCCCCACCATGAAAAATTCACCGTGGGCGAAATTGACGATATTCATAACGCCGAAGACCAGCGAGAGACCGGCAGCCATCAGAGCCCACATGCCGCCGGTAACGATGGCGTTGATCAATACAAAAGGACCCGCAATGAAGACGGTGGCTCCGGCGATTACGAGAGTCAGGAGGATAGTAAGACCGGCTGCCGAAAAAACTTTGCGGAGAAGATCGGTAATAAATGATTCCTGGGTTTGAGTTGCTTGCATGAGATAAGCTCCTGATTAAATGCCCAGGTAGGCAGATCGGACGTGTTCGTTCTTTAGCAGCTCACGGCTGGAACCTTCCATGGCAATTTGGCCCTGCTCAAGCACGTAGGCACGGTCGGTAATTTTCAGGGTGGAGTTGACATTCTGTTCCACGAGTAGGATGGTAACGCCGCTTTGGCGCAGTTGTTCGAGAGCATCGAAGACAACCATAGTCAGGTTGGGCGCCAGCCCCAGGGAAGGCTCATCAACCAGCAGCAGATCGGGAGCGGACATAATGCCGCGGCCGATGGCCAGCATCTTGCGCTCACCGCCACTCAGGGTGCCGGCCAGCTGGTTTCTCCTTTCTTTTAAACGGGCAAATAACTGGTAGACAATATCCAGGCCCTCCTGAATTCTGGCCTGATCTTGGATGATGTAGGCGCCCAGCAGCAAGTTCTCGTGCACGGACATGCCGGTGAAGAGGTTCAGGCTCTCGGAGATAAAACTGATGCCTTTCACGCTGCTGACCCTATGGGCCTCCATGCCGCCAATGGCTTCGCCGTTGAGCACGATCTCGCCACTCATTGGGGCGAGCAAGCCGGCAATGGTCTTGAGAGTTGTAGATTTTCCGGCGCCGTTGGGACCTACCAGCGCAACGAACTCACCTTTTTCTACACGCATGGAGACGTTCCATAAAACCTGGAGAAAACCATAGCCAGCATTGAGGTCATTGATCTCTAACAAGAGGATTCCTCCTATTCGATATTAGAGCATATAGTCTTCGCCGAGGTAGGCTTCGGTGACTTTTGGATCGTTGGCGACGACTTCCGGCGCGCCTTCGGAGATCTTGGTACCGTAGTGGATCACGGTGACGCGGTCACACAACCCCATGATGATGCGCATGATGTGCTCAACCATCAAGATGGTGATGCCGCTGGCGCGGATCTTGCGGATGATTTCCATCAGATCGTCAAGTTCCCCGGTAGATAACCCGGCAGCCAGCTCGTCAAGCAGGAGCAGTTTTGGCTGGCTGGCGAGGGCCCGCGCCAGGTCGAGGCGTTTGAGCTGCACCGTGTTGAGGTTCTGAGCCAGGGTTTCCGGGCCCATGGGGAATTCGACATAATCCAGCATTTGCCGGGCCCACCGCTCTGCATTGAAGACATTGCTACGCCGGTTGCCAAAAACGGTGGCTACCATGACATTTTCCAGAGCGGTTAGCCTGGGAAAGGGTTGGGAAATCTGGAACGTACGGCTCATCCCGGACCGGCACAGGACGTCTGCGCTATAGCCGGTCATCTTCTTACCCAGGAAACTGACCAGTCCTTCTTCCGGTCTATAGGTGCCGGCGATGCAATTTAGAAAGGTGGTCTTGCCGGCGCCGTTTGGACCAATCAGGCCCACGATTTCGCCTTCCTCGAGGGTGACAGAAACCTGGTTGACCGCCACAAGCCCGCCGAAACGCTTGGTGACATCTTTGGTCTCAAGGATTACGGGCATGGTACTCCTCCCATTACGCAATACGGAATACGCAATACGTGAAGAGGGGCGGCGAGGGGAAAACCCCGCCGCCCCTGGGCTAGGCATGGTTACGGCTTGGCCTGAATATCCGCTTCCTGGAATTCTGGCGGCCAGATGGTAATGCTGTCGCCGTCCATATACTGCAGGACGGGGAAAGTGTAGAAACCTTTGCCGACAACCGGATCCGGCGGGTTGCTGAAGTCGTACTTGCTCATGACAATCGCGCCGTCTTCGGTGCCAAAGGTGAGCTCACCCGTCCAGACCTTATCTTGCACGGTCTTGTAAACGTTCTCGCTGCTGAGTTCGCCAAAGTCATCGTAAGTGGTTTGCAGGACCTTGATGAAGAAGTTGGTGCCATCGTAGGCGAGGCCGCCCGAGGAGGGGCTGGGATCCAGGCCCGATTTCGCCTTGAAATCCTCGGCGAACTTCAATGACTCTTCAGTAGTCCAACCGGGAATCTGGTCCAGCACGAAGTTGGATGCGCTGCCGGTCAGATCGTACCACTCACCGACCCAGCCCAGACCGTCGGCAATGATCAGGGCTTTAAGACCGACCTCATCCGCCTGCTTGATAAAGGCCGACAGGGAGGGCGGCGCAGTGCTGGTGCCGGCGACAAGGGCAACGTTCTGATCTTTGAACTTGTTCAATAAGGGGTAGAACTCGGTTTGTTCGATCGGGAAGTACTGGCGGTCGACGATCTCCCATCCGACGGCTTCCAGCTGGCTGGCGATGCCTTCCCCAAAGCTGCGACCCCAATCGGTGTCCTCGCCGTAGATCGCGGCGGTTTTGGCTTCGGGCGACCAGGTCCCAGCCGCGATAGCGTCCTCGAGGGCGGTGACGTAGTTCTGGGAGAGCTTATCGGGGGTCGGCCAGCCCTTCACGGCCCAGTAACCGTACGTCGCCTGATCCGAATCAAACTTCTCGTTGACGACTTCGGTGGCGCCAAAGCCGAAGAAGTGCGGGATCTTGTGCTTGGCAGTGACTTCCATCACGGCTACCGCCACCGAGCTGTGCCAGTTGAGCACGCCCGCTTGAATGCCCCCCTGGACGATGGCTTCTTCATAAGCCCGCGTGGACTTTTCCGGATCAGACTGGGAATCGATCCAGACGGGTTCGATCTTGTAATCGCCGATGGTGTAATCGATATTTTCCAGAGCCATCTCGGCGGACGTGCGGAACTCATCGCCGGTGCGAGCGCTGGGGCCGGTAAAGGGACCGAGGATGCCAATCTTGAATACTTTGTCACCGGCAGCGGTCTCTTCACCGGTAGTCTCCTCGGCAGTCGGCTCCTCTGCGGCGGTCTCTTCAGTCTGCTGCGGTTCCTGAGGTGCGGCCGGCTGCGTGGCGCACTGCGCCAGCAACAGGGACAGCACTACCAGCAATACGATCAGGCCAAATTTCTTGAACTTCATGATGTTCACTCCTCCTGAATCAGGGTTTTTGAAAAGATCTCGATCTTTTGGTCTATGGGAATTCGGGTTCTAAAAAGGGGATTAAGTATCAGGATCGCTGTCCACCTCCTTGGCGTTCATCATTGCGCCACGACCGGGCGAGAGGAAGGCGGAGTTAATTTGACCGGTGCGCGGTGCGCGCTGGGCACCACCACCCTGGCGAATTGTATTTTTCGATGAGAACTGCAGTTGCCAGTATGCGGCATCAGGTGTTGTTGGTACTTTTACCGTGGTCCGGTCACCTTACGTCGATTT
>DATCIL010000330.1:0-1052 GCA_036507795.1 Anaerolineales bacterium
TTAAGGGCGCGCAGGACGGCGGCCAGATCAAGGTCAGAGTCCTCCAGGGCCAGATGTTCTTTTTCGCCTTTCTCGCCGTAATCGATGCCCGAAATGTGCGCATGCAGGTTCCTCAACGACCCGTCGCCTAAAGCCTTGGCATAAGCTTCGAGGACCCGGCACCATTCTTCGTAAGAATTTATAGAACCATCGCCAGGGCGGGCATGCAAATGGGCAAAATCGATACACGGTTCCACGCCGGGCAGCTCCTGGCTCATTGCCAGGGTATCCTCCAACGATCCCAACATCGCTGATTTCCCCATGGTTTCCGGGCGGAGAGTGACCGGATTTTCAGCATCTCGCAGTTCTTCGATACAATCTCCTAAGCGTTCGATAGCGATTGGCAAAACTTCCTCAGGGGGGCGTCCAAAATAAGAGCCGGGGTGAAATACGATATCGCTGGCGCCGGCGAGATGACCGTAATAAGCGGCATCCATCAGCCGCTTGCGTGACCTGGGCCATTCGTCACCATCGGCGTTTAGATTGATAAAGTAAGGGGCATGAACACTCAGGGCGACATCGTGTTCTTCTGCAGCCTCTCTGATCAGGCTGCAGGTGTTCTCCGATACGCGCACGGAGCGGACCCAACCCAGTTCCAGACCGCCGAGGCCAAGTTCAGCGGTAAAGATGGCAGCGCCAACGCTGCCGCCGGGCTTCTTTGGGGTGGCGATGGGGGATCCCACCGTGCCGAAACGAAATGATAAGGGGGACATAGGAACCTCGGGGGAGTGTCTTTGAATAGGACGCGGATTTTCGCGGATCGACGCGGAAGGTTTTGAAGTAGTAAGTTATTTTGAAAGATATGTTGTTATACGGTCGAGCAGCGGTGGGCCGAGTATCAGGACTCCGATGATCACAGCCGAACCAGCCGCAATGAGCACGGCCGCGGCGCCGACGTCTTTGCCGACCCTGGCCAGTTGATGGTGCTCGGGGCTGGCAAGATCCACCACTGCTTCCAGGGCTGTGTTTATGAATTCCGCTGCCCAAACCACGGAGATGGTCAAGATTATGAT
>DATCIL010000331.1:0-2084 GCA_036507795.1 Anaerolineales bacterium
CCGCCCTTTCCTGCCCATTGAGGGATTAAATATTCAATTTTCATAATGGCGCTCGCTCGCCAAGGGCTTTCAACATGCCTTGGCATGTTTTCCATACCAGCCCGCAATTCATTCGCGGGCGGGAGGATCGCCGGCGGTGGATGGAGGCCACGGGATGGGAGCCGCAGAACGGAATTCGGCGTCTGTCCGGCCTGATGCCCGAGGTCTCTGACCGAGGGCGGGTCTAGCTGCGAAGACCCGCCCTTTCCTGCCTGTTGAGGGATTATTTATTTAATTTTCATATAGCAACCGGGACGCTTGGGTTAACTTGCAAATCTGTTCGGATTCACGAATCCCGGTTGGTGATAAAATACCTGTCCGATTAAATGCTGTTAATTACCTAAGTTTCGCCCAAAGTAACGGCAACATGCTCCTGGGCGAGTAAAGAAGCCAAACCCAGCCGGAGTTCCTTCGCCAAAGGGTCGCTACGATTGAGAACGATGTACAGGAAACCGACGGCTTGATCGAACATCAGGAAACCATCCATCTGGAATACGTCACGAACCAGGCGCTTGATCCCCAAGCGAGCGATTTTGGGGCAGCATGGGGCCAACCACTGGCGCGCCCAGACCAGCACGTTGTGAGCCAGGGCTTCCAGTTGGATCAAGACCTGTTGGGCTTCGAAGCGTTTCTTGTTGCGTTTGCTGGTTCCCAGGCCCTGTTTATCTTCTTTGATCTCGATCTCCACGCCCCCACCGCGTTGGTCGTAGAAGTTCACGTAAGCCAGCAGTACCGCTTTGGGATCGTCCACTTCGGACTTGTAAGCGCCGGTCAAGAAGAGCACGTCTTCGGGCGACAAGGTGGAGAGGATCAGGCCGTATCCCCATTGGCCATTTTTCTTGCGGCAGCGCACGGCAATCCGTTTCACCGGTCGGCAGTACAGGTCGGTTTTTACAGTAACCCAGCCCATCTGGCGACGGCTGTCGCCCGGATCGGTGATCCACTCGACCACACTTTCGGCCAGCGTTTTGGCTCTTGTACCGGAATAATCTTTGGCATGCACCTGATAGCCTCTGGCAAGCACCCAATTGATGCCCTCCACACTGCCACCCCCCGAATCGATCCGCAGGATGGTGCGCTGGCGTTTGGCCTCATCCAGATCCAGGACCTCTTCGCTGGCTTCGATCAAAGGACGCAAGGCTTTATTCAATTGGGTTTTGCCATCAAACAAGCGCTTCACCACAATTTCCTCATACCAGGTGCCGATCACATAGCCTTCCTGCCGCCCACGCCGGTTGCGCTGTTTGGCGAAATAGCCTTTGCTGGCGAACTTGGCCTTCTTCCCACAAGGTCGACCGGTCATATCCACGTCCAGCATCTGCCAGTCCAAGCGGTAATTGTGGCGATAGGTTTGGCTATGCCGCCGAAAAATGGTTTCCATCGCCTGGTGCATTTGGATCACATTCTCGGCGTTGCAGGCATCCAGGGTATCCTGAACCACGGATTGTTCCGCACATCCCCGGCGTCCAAACGCACGCTGCAAACCCGCATCGGCCTTCAGTCGCTTGTTGACTTCCACCAAGCCCTGTGCGCCGGCCAGCAGGGTGATAAACGCATCCATCAACTTCTCCGATGGACTGTACTTGACCGTCTTTTGAGCAATCTTGACCTGCTGCGACACGGGCTCGAACAACTTGATCCTGTTCACCTTTCGGCCAATCGCCGCCAGGGAGGCGCGACTGGAAAAGTAGGCTTTGACACTTTCACCGATAATGATAGACTCGTTCATGGTGATGGGTCTCCTGTAATTGAGTGTGGATACTTTTTTACAGGTATACCCATCACCGCTCTCTTTATGCAAGCCCTACTTTGGCGGAAGCACAGATCCGCTTGTTCGGGCGAAATTTAGGTAACTAGGTCCAATCTAATAGTTTGTAGCTTATCTAGGCCTCGAAAGTGGCTAAGCTAGGCTGTTCTGTTCTACTAGGACTAGGGCAACTAAAGATTTATTGCTAGTGTAGTAGGTTTGTCACCTAGCACAAAGTCAGGTTTTTAAGTAACACTGTAGAGTATACCCTTTTTGTGCCATTCTTGGACCTTGTTCT
>DATCIL010000332.1:0-2687 GCA_036507795.1 Anaerolineales bacterium
GCGCATTCGCCTGGTCGAAGACGAACTCCCGGACGTAATAACCGAGAAACTTGGGAAGATGGTTGCAGCGCTTCCGGAAACGCAATAATGTTACACGTACCGGGGTCCGCCTCTCCATCTATTACATCTCTCGAATCACATATTACGTTTTACGCATCACGTTTCACGCATCACGCATCACGTTTTTCGTCTCTAATCTCCGCTATTCGCCTGATCCAATAGGTGGCGAATCGCGCGGACTTGTGGCTCGGTCAGCGCTAATTTCATGAGAGTATCGGCGTCTTCTGTGACGATCCGGCGCCCCAACCCCGAGTGCCGCCACATCTTCAGGTCTTCCTCGATTGGTGAGCCAATCAAGTCTTCCCGCACAATTTTTCCATCGGCCATGACGAGAACCCGGTTGGTCTGCCGCGCCACCGCCGGATCGTGGGTCACTACGATAAAAGTGACTCCCTGACTCTTGTTCAACTCCCGTAACAGCATCATCAAGGATCGCCCGGAGGCGCTATCCAGGCTGCCTGTGGGCTCGTCGGCCAGTACGAGTGGAGGGTCGTTCGCCAGGGCGCGCGCCACCGCAACTCGCTGTCTTTCCCCGCCCGACAGCTGGTTGGACAAATGGTTCGCCCGGCCAGCCAGGTCGACCAGTTCCAATAGTTCTGCTGCCCGCTTTTTCCGCCCCGCCGCGCCCAGGTGCCCCATCATCGGTACTTCGATGTTTTCCTGGGCAGTCAGCGTCGGAATCAGGTTGTGGAGTTGAAAAACAAACCCCACAGATTTTGCCCGGAACTTATCCTGGTTTTGGATTTTCGCCAGATCCTCGCCGTTCACGAAGACTTTACCACGTGTGGGCCTGTCCAGCGCCCCGATCATGTTCAGCAGCGTGCTCTTGCCGCTCCCGCTGGGGCCCATGACCGAAACCAATTCTCCCGCCCTCACCGTTATAGTGACGTCATCTAGGGCGCGGATTTCTGTGCCATCCCCATAAATCCGTGTTAATCCCCGGGTTTCAACCAAGTAAGTTGATTCAGCCATAGCTAACCTTCAATCTGGATATCCACAAATGCCGTCATTCCCCAGCGCAGCTGTTCCGGAATCTCGTCCAACTCGACGGTCACGGTATAGTTCACGCCCGTGCCTTCGGATGCCTTCGTAGCGATATGCGTGACCACGCCGTCTACTTCGATGCCCGGCAGCGCGTCGAAAGTGACGATGGCCTTAGCACCTTTTTCGATTTGCGCCGCATCGATCTCGTTCAGGTCGGTCGTTTCAACCCGCAGGTGTCCTAAATCGGCCAACAGAAGGACGGGTTGTCCGGGACTCACCCATTCTCCCACATGGACGAAAATCTTGCTCGCAGTTCCATCGAAAGGTGCCAGAAGTTCGAGATCGCTCAAGGCTGATGTCGCTGCCACCAGTTGCTCTTTAGCGTTTTCCAGGCGAGCTTCGGCAACTGCCAGGTCATCTGCGTCTGGGCCGTTTTGGTAGGTTTGGTAGTCTCTCTTGGCTGCTTGAATTCGAGCTTCCAGCATGGCAATTTCTGCCTGGCTGGGGCCTTGCTGCACCCGTTCCCATTCGCGCTCCGCCTGGCTCAACTGCGCCTGCGCCGTCGCCAATTCTGCTTCGGCGACCGCCAATTCTACCTCGTTGCCCGTCGACAGCATGGCGTTCAGGTTGCGTACCGCCGCGTCGTATGCCTTCTGAGCCGCGGATAATCTTGCCAGATAGTTTGCCCGCACCACGCTGTCCTCCCGTTTGCCGGCATAAGGCGCAAAGTCCTTCTCCGCTTTCTTCAAGACATCTTCTGCCAGAACGACCTGGGCTTTGGCCGCGTTGATATCCGGCGTACCCGCGGTGGACTGCAAAATACGCACCCGGCGCTCAGCGCTGTCAACCGCCTTTTTCGCATCGGCGATGGCTTGCAGCGCCAGCGATTTCTGAAGCTCAAATTCCAGCAGGTCCTCGAGGGCGTGTTCGGCGTCTTCCAGGTCCTGTAGCGCCTGCGCCGCGGTCAATTCTGTGTTGTCGTACAATTCGTTCAATGCCGCCTCGGCGCTGGCTAACTCAAATTTGGTCTGGGCCACGCTGGCCTGCAGCTGCTGCCCTCCTTCCAGCCGGACGAGGGCCTGATCCACACCGACCACCTGATCCTCCTGGATCAGGACCGCCTTGATATTGCCCGCCGTTGTCAGGCTCAGAGTTGCCCATTGCGCTGGCACCACCGCACCGGTTGCGCTGACGATCGGGGAAAAATCCTCGCTGCTCGTTTCTACTTCAGAAGTAGGCGTTTCCTGCGCCGGCAACCCGCCGCATGCAGCCAGAAAGATCAAGCCGGGTAAAATCAACTTTTTCATCATTTGGTAGTATTTCATCGCCATATTGTCCTATCTGCTCTTGGTAGTTAGCCCATTTGCCGTTTTTATATTTTTTCCAGAACTTCGCGATTTCTTAGCGCCCGTCGGATGCGGCACAGAAGCTCTAACCATAATCTTGTTGATCTGCCGCATCCGCTGCGCCTTGGCGGTTTATTCAGGTGCGTCTATTTTTGTACCGCGGTTACTCGTATCGCAGTGCTTCCACTGGCTGCAGCCGGACCGCACGGTAAGCCGGGTAGAGCCCGCCAAATATCCCCAGCAGCGCCGCCACCAGGATCGCCCTGGCAAAGATGTCTACGCTCCATTTTGGAACGA
>DATCIL010000333.1:0-1025 GCA_036507795.1 Anaerolineales bacterium
TATCCCCATCATCCTGCTGACCGCCAAGACCCGCGAGGAGGATATCCTGGAGGGCTTCCGCAACGGCGCCGACGATTACATCACCAAGCCTTTCCGCGCCAAGGAGCTGGTGGCGCGCATCGAAGCCATCCTGCACCGCACTCGCCGCCAGCGCGTGCAGGCCGGCCGCCAGCTGGCTTACGATGAGCTGGTGCTGGACCTGGATACCCGGCGCGTGACCCTGGATGGAAAAATCCTGCGCCTCACGCCGCTGGAATTCCAGCTGCTGCACTACTTTATGCAGAACCCGGGCGATATGGTTACCAAAGAGGAGCTGCTCGAGAATGTGTGGGGGTATCTCAAACCTGGCGGAAACATGAACCTGGTCGAGACCACCATCCGGCGCCTGCGGCTGAAGATCGAAGCCGACCCGTCCATGCCGCGTTATATCCAGACGGTGTGGGGAAGGGGCTACCGGCTGGGCAGCTGAGCAGTTGTACCCTTTTTATCTGCGGGAGGGTTAGTAAGAGTCAGGAATTTGTAAGCAATATTAAGTAATGTTTAATGGTCCAATTCGTTATATTCTATGAGTGAATTACTCCGATATCTTAATCTTGCCCAGGCTGGGAAATCAAAGAAGACAGCAGAATATGGTCGCAGACCGTTGTAAGTAAAGCAAAAACCTTGCGAAGGTTGAGAAACCAGGGAGCTCCCGAGATCAGCACTGCAAACCTTCGCAAGGTTGGGTAACCCGCTCTTAATGGTAGAACTTAATGGTGTCCGCATAAACTAATCTTAGAAAGCCAGTTATACATTCGACTGGGCCATGCGCCCCGATAAAGGCAAACCCATCGCGAGGTGGGGGCGCAAAGCGAAGGGTCTGTAAAGTACAGATAGCCTGGCTGCCGAAGAGATTTTCGGCAGTTTTTTTGTTTATTTTCTTTATTAGTAGATATTAGATCGGTTGAGTATTAGATCAGAGGAAGAATATTTTGAGCAGAAATTCCTTTATAAGGGAAAAAGCCCAGGGTATGGTTGAATTTTCC
>DATCIL010000334.1:0-2489 GCA_036507795.1 Anaerolineales bacterium
ATTTCTGGCGGAATCGCCTGAATTCAAGAAGATGGCAGCAGCCTCAAACGACAATGGGATAACCGGACAGCTGGCTTATCACGACTCCTGCTACCTGGGGCGTTACAACCAGATTTACCAGGCTCCCCGCCAGCTGCTCGATCAGGCGAGGACCCGGCGGATCGAACTGCCCCGAAAGGGAGAGAACAGCTTTTGCTGTGGTGGCGGCGGTGGAGGCATGTGGGTGGAAACCGCTGCGGAGACCCGGATCAACCACCGCCGCCTCGAAGACGCTCTGCAGGTGCAGGCGGAGGTCGTCGCTACCGCCTGCCCATACTGCCTGCTGATGTTCGACGATGCGATTCGCTCGAAAGGTCTGGCAGAAACCATACAGGTGTTGGATATCGCCGAGATCTTGGACCGGCGATTAGGCACACCTTCCTAGCCATACCTTCCCGGAAGGTCGGACCTTCCGGGAAGGTGTAAATGAAGGATTAAAGGAGATGTGATCATGAAAACTCAATGGATGGTAGAAACCCGTGGCGACCCACTCGGCGCCGTGCGTGGATTTTTGAAAACCCTATGGATGAGCGCTGAACTGGACGGCATGATCGTGTCTTCAATTGGAAAACGACCAGGCCAACAGCTGCCCGATATCCTGATATCCCCCGGCGAACTTGACCAGTTCAATCCTTTTCGACCATTGATGGAAGTGAATGCCGCTAAATACCTGCCCGATTTGCTGCGACAACATTCTGAAGGGCATTTCGGCGTGGTGCTCCGCCCCTGTGAGATGCGCGCCTTGATCGAAATGGTCAAACGCGACGCACTGGCGCTCGAGCGGCTCCTGACCATCTGCATTGACTGCCTGGGTACCTACCCGGCCGAGGAATATGAATGGCGAGCAAGCCGCAAGGGCTCCTCGCAGGTTTTGACGCGGGAGGGCCTGAAATTTGCCCACATGGGCGGGATTATGGCCTACCGCTACCGCTCGGCATGCCAGATGTGCACCTCTCCCCGAGCCAGCGGCGCCCACCTCAACCTCGGCGTTCTGGGGTTACCCGTGCGCCAGCATCTCCTGATCCAGGCGCGCGATTCGATTACGGCTGAATGGCTGCGGCTGGACCAGCTCGCCGACCGGGAAGCCGATCCAGACCTGGTTGAAGTACGTGAGCGCACCGTATCGAAGATGGCCGAACGCAACAACCGGACGCGGGAACGCATCACCCAGGGCTTGGCCGATGTTCTGCCACGCGACGTCGGCAGCCTGATCGAGCAATTCGAGGCTTGCGGCGCCTGCCAGGAATGCCTGAACAACTGCCCAATCTGCGCTGTGGATTCCCCGCGCCGGGGACCCGACAGGAAATATCTCCGGGAGGACATCACGCGCTGGATGATTTCTTGCGCCGGCTGCGGGATGTGTGAGCAGGCCTGTCCTCATCACCTGCCCCTGACCGCCATCTTTCATTACATCAAGCAGCAGCTGGCTCAATCTTACGGCTACACGCCCGGACTCTCGGTCAGTGAACCTTTACCGCTGATGTAAAAGCGAACAACCTGTCGTACTTGTTGAAATGATACAATGTACGCCAGGAATGAAGAACCGCAAAGGCCCAAAGAACGCAGAGGGGAGCGCGAAGAGATCCATAAAAGGTTGCTCATGCCCGGACGCAGAGCGCTGGGATGCCCGTTATGCCGAGGAGGGAGAGGAATGGCTGGGGCGCTCTCCGCGACCATTGCTGCGGGATTACGCCCACGTGCTGCCATCTTCCGGATTGGCGCTTGACGCAGCCAGCGGTGTAGCCAACAACGGCGCCTATCTCGCCCGGCTGGGTTTACGCGTAATCGCATTGGATATCTCGGAAAATGGGCTCCGGCTCGCCATGCGGCGCGCCCGGGAGGAAGGTTTAGATCTTTCAGCTGCCGTTTATGATCTATCGAGCCCCTGGCTTCCGCCAAACCACTTCGACGTCATCGTCAACTTTCGTTTTCTCGAGCGGGCCACTTTTCCGGTATATCGCCAGGCGTTGAAAAATGGGGGATGGCTGTTCTTTGAAACGTTCGTAAAAACAGCCGGAGATAGCGATCGCCCGGAATATTATTTAAACGCGGGGGAATTGAAACAGGCTTTTCAAGATTTTGAGATCCTGAACTGGAAGGAAGCCAAGATTCCAGGGGCCGACCGGGCAACCGCGCAGCTGGTGGCGCGGAAACCCTATCAGGTATCGCTTGATTAAATGAATTTTATGCCTCCCCAGTGCCGGACTGGGGCGCCCCTGCGTAGCATGCATTGATGCCAAATACTCGCTCATAGCGCCGTCGTCGCTGCGCTTTGCCCGCAGGGACGCCGCCGAGGACGGCAGCGAGACCATGGTTAGCTGGCGGGGAGGGCCAGACCAAACCGAACAACACTCCAGTGTGAGATGACTATTATATAAAAGCGTCAGTGACTTCGCGGGCGCAGCGCACGAAGTCCAGGACGGTAGGCACATTGCGCATAAGAATGGCCA
>DATCIL010000335.1:0-1473 GCA_036507795.1 Anaerolineales bacterium
GTCGGTCCATACTGCCAGGAAACCATTCCCACCCTGAGCAATGACGGGTTCCTTCTGTTCGAATGCTGCCGGCTTGATCCCTGAATCGCCCGGTAAAAAAAGGAGCGGTGAAAGGTTTGCGGACTGGGCGAAAGCGCCCACCGTGATGGCCAACAGCGTGAGGGGAACCAGTAAGATCGTAAGCCTGTATTGTCGCCTCATGAGATCCTTCCATTCGTTATTCACAAGAATAAACGCCAGGTTCCCCTCCAAACCGGGCATTTTTACTATAATATATGAAAATTATAGACAAATTTGGATCAGGAGTCAGTGACTTTTGTCACAGAATCGGGCCGGCAATTTCCTCGAGAGCTTCTTTATCCAGGATATCGACCCGGCCTCGTTCCAGGTGAAGCACGCCTCTTTCTTCGAAATTTTTCAAAATCCGGCTGATTACCTCTCGCACGCTCCCCAATTCGTCGGCAAGTTGAGAGTGAGTGGCCTTAATCACGGTTCCCTTGGATAGCAGCAATCCGGCCAGGCGTTGATCCAGATTCATAAAAGTTACCGCTTCTACCAGCGCTGTGAGCTCGCCAAGCCGCCTGGCGAGGCAACGAAAGATGAACGTGCAGAAGAGTGGAGATTGCTGCACCATCTGCATGAACAGGGCCTGGGATAGGGCCACTCCCGTGACTTTCTTTTCGGCCATCGCCCGAGCCTGAACCTGGATATCCCCCAGAATATGGCAAATGGTGACGATACAGCATTCGCCGGGTTGCACCCGGTAAAGTAGAATTTCCCGCTCGGTGCCCGGCTTGGTCACGCGGATCGACCCCGAGGTCAACATCAAAAAGGATTGGCTGGGCGTATCTACGTCAAATATCAGATCGCCGGTTTCGGCGCGTATCGGGTAGCCCGCATCGAAGAAAGCGCGTTGCAGCCCGGGCGGTAATTCTCCCAGTATCGGGTACAAATTTACCAGCCTGGCTAACTCCGTACTCGTGATCATTGAGCGCCAGCTCTCTTTCGGATTTCTTCCCGCCGATCGCCTGGTCACACAGGCCTGATATTTATCTATACGGAGATAAGCGGTTATTGGATTTTGCCAACGACCACCCGCTCCGTCTAATTCGTTTTCCGTTTGAGGAACGAAGGATGGACGGGGGGACGGGAGATGGGGGGACTGGGAGACGGGGAGACGGGAGTTATTTGTCGAACTCGGCCAGCTCGATCAGGTTCCCGGCCGGGTCGTGGAACATCACCCAGCGCGAATGCTCGTCGCTCTCCACGCCCCACGGTAATGCGACCTGGTGGGCGTGCAGGCGCTCGACGGCGGCGGACAGGTCAGCGACGGCGAAGGCGATCGCCGGAAAACGCGGCTCTCCGGCCGGCCGGGGCACACCGGGCAGGATGACCAGGTATGTGTCCCCAACGGCGAAGTGCACTCGCCCCCCTTTATGGTGGGGCGCCATCCGCAGGCCGATCATGTCGCGG
>DATCIL010000336.1:0-4079 GCA_036507795.1 Anaerolineales bacterium
CATGGTTGTATCAAGGTTTTCGTGTCCTAAATATCGTTGAAGAGAAGACACCGGCATACCAGCCGTCAACATCTGACTGGCAAAGGTGTGCCGGAGACGCTGGGCTGTCACTGGTACTCCAGATTGGCGAGAATAATGAACCAGGCGTCTTTGTAAGGTGCGTGGATGCAATGCTCCATGCTGGGTAGAGAACAGATACACGGCATCCGGGTTAGGACGGATGGCAAGGTGTTGTTGCACAGCTAACGCTGCCGCGTCACTCATGTAGGCTATCCGATCCTTACGTTCCTTGCTGTTGTGGATGAACAGTTCAGCGGTTTTTTGAACGGATCGTGGAACTATGTGTTGAATTTGATAAAAAGGTTATTCCAGCGGAAATCGATAGCGAGGAAACTCCATGACCGGAAAAGGATCATCTTTTAGCGGATAAGCCTAATCCTGAACCAGAAAGTGCGCCGCTTTTGAAACCGCACGAACTGGTCGAAAAATACGATGGTTCACGCATGACGGGTATCCGAAAACCTTCTTATGAACGCCTGACGGATCAGAAAGTCTGCCCCACCGACCCCGATGCCTCTCCCATGCAACCATCAGGTGGCGGCAGTTCGGTGATGGGTTATCGTGATCATTACATTCAAGAGGAGCTCGACCGCGTCAAAGCCTACCAAGCGATGGAGGTGTATCAGAAAGCGATGCGGAAACGGTCGCTCTGGACGGAACCATTATTCGGGGAAGTGAAACAGTTTCACCAGTTGAGACAGTTTCGGTTACGGGGTTTGAAGAAGGTGAATATCGAAGGTGTGATGGGCAAGTGACATTCAACACTTGCCCTGTTTTTATTTTTCTTATATGCTACAAATATGAAACCAACCGGCTTGCACCTCCTCTTAACCTACCAATGTACCTTCGAGTGCGATCACTGCTTTGTCTGGGGAAGCCCCTTTCAAAGTGGGACGCTAACCCTGGCAAATATCAAGTTTATCCTTCAGCAGGCTGAACGCGTTCCCAGCGTTCGCTGGATTTACTTCGAGGGCGGTGAGCCCTTTCTTTACTATCCGATCCTGGTCAAAGGGGCGCGATCAGCCTTCCGGATGGGTTTTCAGGTTGGTATCGTCTCCAACGCTTATTGGGCAACCAGCGTGAAGGACGCCCTGGCCTGGCTGAAACCCCTGCAGGGCTTTGTCAATGACTTATCCGTCAGCAGCGACCTTTTTCATGATAGCGAAACGAGCAGCCAACAAGCCCAATACGCCCGGATTACAGCAGAATACTTGAAGATCCCGGTGGATGTCATCAGCGTCGCTCAACCGGAAACGATCAGTGCGGCCCAAAGAGTTGGCCAACTGCCGGCCGGTGAATCGGCTATCATGTATCGCGGGCGGGCTGCGGAAAAACTGGTCGAGCGCGCCGATAAGCGCCCCTGGCAGGAATTTACCAGTTGTCCTTTCGAAGATCTACGCGAGCCCGGGCGAGTCCACCTGGATCCACTGGGAAACCTGCACATCTGCCAGGGCATTTCCATCGGGAACCTGTACCAAAAGCCCCTGGAGGAAATCTGTAATGCCTACGATCCTGACACGCATCCAATAACCAGCCATATACTCCAGGGAGGTCCGGTAAGACTCGTAGAGCACTTCGAACTGGCTCATGAAGATCAATACGCCGACGCCTGCCATCTTTGCTACCAGGCCCGCAAATCTTTACGAGCGCGGTTCCCCGAAATCCTGGGACCGGACCAAATGTATGGATTGATCTAGCCTGGATTTTGGTTGGACGCGGACGAGCGCGGACGAGCGCTGCTGGGGAGCGGCGACGAAGACGTCGCTTAAGCGGAGAGCGCTGCTTGGGAGCTGGGGTGCTAGGGTGCTGGGGAGAGGGGAGATGGAGCGAGGACGGGCAGTGGAAGAGGGAGCGCCGGGGACGGCGCTGTGAGCAAAGTTAAGTAGCATCTTCCCGGAAGCTGCGAGCTTCCGGGAAGATGCCTAGAGTTATAATTAACCTCCATGGCATCAAAATTTAAATTTATCTTTGCATTACTAATTGGCTTTGGCCTGGTGTCCATCGCGGTAGCAACCACCGCCATCCGCCTGTACATGCCGGTGGTCTATAATCAGGGCACGCCCACGCCCACCGGAACGGCAACGGGAACGCCGACGAAAACACCTACCCCTACGACAACGGGGACTCCGACAAGGACGCCGACCATAACGCCCACCGGCACGATCTTCACACCGACCCCTTCCAGGACGCCCACCCAGACCCCCTCCCCAACGCCCACGGAACGTGTCTACATCGTGAGGATTATCTTCCAGGCCGATTATCCTCTCGACGAGTACGTGGAAATCCGCAACAACACCAGCAAAACCGTCGTCCTGACCAACTGGAAACTCAAGGATGATTCTGGGAACACCTACACCTTCCCCATTTTTACGGTGTTATCCGGAAAGAACGTCAAGATATGGACGAAATGGGGCGTGAACACGCTATCCGATTTATACTGGGGATCCAATGTGCCGATTTGGGACGACCACGAGGACTGCGCCTATTTGCGGGATGAAAATGACGAACCGGTGCACGCGCTATGTTACTCAACAGGCCTGTTTGGGATTACGACCTGGAGGACGCCATGAACGACGTTGATAGGAGAGGAGAAGGGAAAATGCGCAATCGTGGACAGCTCATCTTTGGCAGCATCCTGCTCATCCTGGGTATATCTTCGCTGCTCAGCGTAATTTTCGATGTGGACCTGGGAGCGTTCTGCTGGCCAATCGCCTTTATCGTCGTAGGGGTCTGGCTGCTGGTAAGGCCTAGATATTCTTCTCCGGAGGCGCCGGTGCTGATCCGGCCGATCGGCGATCTGCGGCGCCGGAATAAATGGCAGGTCTCCGACCAGGAGATCTGGATTTTTGTGGGGGACATCGAGTTGGATATGAGCGAAGCGGAGATCCCCAGCGGGCTAACTACCTTACGCGTTTACGGGTTTGTCGGGGAAGTGCGACTGCGGGCGCCCCGTGAAGTTGGCGTAGCGGTATCTTCCTGGGCGATAGTTACAGATGCAGCACTTTGGGGGAAGGAGAGGGATTACTTGTTCAGCCCCGTGGACGAAACCAGCCCAGGATACGATGCGGCCGAGCGCAAGATCAAGCTGGAGACGTACTTCTTCGTCGTGGATCTGCGCGTGGAGCAGGAATAGCTGATGAGTCCGAAGCCGATGCTGACCGAAGATTATTTGATCCGCCAGATCAATCTGGCAATCGCAGCATTGGCGAAGATCCTGGGGCTCAAAACTGCCGGGCAATTTCAGGCCGCCCTGTATGAGATTGACCAGCTGCTGGAGCAGCTGATCGGCCTGAGATCGTACATGATCAAAAACTTGTCCGACGAAGGCATCCTGGCCATCCTCTCCAACGCAGAAGGGGTGGATACCGACCGCCTGCTCATCGTGGCTGACCTGATCAAACACGAAGGCGACATCCTTGCAGAGAAAAAATATGCCGAAGAAAGCGCTGGAAATTATGCCCGAGCCCTAAATTTCTTTTTGGAAGTGCAGTTGAGCGGGGGACCGAGGTATTTAGATCCACCAGATGCTCAGATTGAGGAAATGCTCAATCAATTGACTAGCAGCGAATTTCCCGCCGAAACGTTATTCAACCTGTACTTATATTTTGAACAAAAGGGTGAATACGCCAGGTCTGAGGAAATGCTTAGCAGGGTTGCCGGGATAACTGGATGGCAAGAGGATCTGATTAAGGAGCACGAAGATTTTTACGGACGCCTGCTCGAAAGACCGGATCAAGAAATCGAATTGGGCGGACTATCCCGGTTTGAAGTCGAGCGAAAAGTTGAGCAATTACAGGCAATGGCGATTGAAGACAATCGCTTGGACGATGGCGATTGAAGACAATCGCTTAGGCGATTAGTGAATTGGTAGATTGGTTGAGAGGGAAACAGGTAGACAGGGAAACAGGGAGATTGGTGGAGAGGGAAACAGGTATACAGGGAAACAGGGAGATTGGTGGAGAGGGAAACAGGTACACAGGTAAACAGGGAGATTGGTGGAGAGGGAAACAGGTACGCAG
>DATCIL010000337.1:0-12683 GCA_036507795.1 Anaerolineales bacterium
TTACACCTTCCTGGCTGCTCTTCTCTCAAGGAGAAGCGCGGCCGGCTGAAACCATTGCTCCACCGGCTTCACCGCGAGTTCAATATATCTGTCGCCGAGATTGATCAAATGGACATCTGGCAAAACGCAACCATAGCTTGCGCTCTGGTAAGCAACGGACAGGCCCACACCCAAAAGGTTCTGCAAACAATCGTCAACTGGGTAGAAAGCTCCTGGCCGGATGTCAGCGTGATCTCCGATCAATTAGAAATCCTATAATTTTTATCCTTTTATGCTTTTTTTATAGTGCGAGCGTGGATTTTTAGAGGTTTTTTACGCGGTTTTCATCAATAATAATAGCAACTAACGCCGGACGCCAGTGTTGTTAATGATGCAAATTGTCATTGCGGGTTGTCATTGCGAGTAACTCCACAGCGCCAGCGCTCTTCTTCCCCGAGGAAACTGTCATTGCGAGCCAAAGGCGACGCAGCGATCTCTGGCTGCGTTCTTACACAGCCGCTGCCGCAATCTCCTGTTTGTGCTCGTCTCGTTTGGTGACTTACTCGGTGTACCGATTCTACCCCCTTATTATTCTCTGCGCCTTCTCCCCTATATCGGCCCTTTACTCAATCGCTGGCGTTATCGCATGCTGCGAGAGAAGGATTTGACAGATCTAGTTGGATAGTCGAATAGTCATCAGTCGAATAGTCCGTCTTTCACGGAAATTTACGGCGAAAAGTGTGATCATCCTCTCTCAACTGTTTATACTTACAGTCCAGATCGACAAAAACTGTCAAGGAGGAAAAGGAATATGGATTTAAATCTCAATGGAAAGCGTGCTTTGGTCGCCGGCGCCAGCCGGGGATTGGGCTATGCCACAGCTCGAGGGCTGGCACAGGAGGGAGCCCGGGTAGCCATAAATGGTCGGCATCCGGAAGGGATTAGGGCTGCTGCCCAGCAATTAGTCGAAGAAACAGGAGCTGATATTCTACCCTTGCCAGGCGACGTCACCGATCTGGAAGTGCCATCCAGGCTGGCTGATGAGGTGGTCAGTTCCTTCGGTGGAATCGATCTTTTGGTCACTAATTCTGGTGGCCCTCCTTCAGGAAGATTTGAAGAAATGGATGACCAGACCTGGCAATTGGCGGTTGAATTATCCTTGTTAAGCCATGTTCGTTTAATCAAAGCAGCGTTGCCATATTTGCGCCAGTCAGAGGCTGGGAGTGTGCTCACCATTACCTCCTATTCGGTGAAACAACCCATTCCCTATCTTGTGCTGTCCAATAGCGTCCGAGCTGCTACCGTTGGGTTGACCAAAACGCTGGCCCTGGAGCTGGGTTCCGATGGCATTCGATTTAACTCCATCCTGCCAGCCTGGACCGAAACCGAACGCGTCACCGAATTGATGGAACATCGGGCCAAAGTAAACGGGACCAGCCTCGAAGAAGAAATGGCTAAACAAGCTCAGGCCAGTCCCCTCGGTCGCATGGCTAAACCCGAGGAATTTGCTAACGCCGCGGTTTTTCTATTGTCTCCCGCTGCCTCTTATATCACTGGCGTCATGCTCGCAGTCGACGGCGGCATGTATAAAGGAACTATGTAAATTTATCCGGAGATCACTTGACTGCTCTGATTTACTGCAAACGGAGCAGCACTTTTCCGCTGCTCCATAAATCCTCTAAACGATAATAATCGCGCCGGTCGGGTGAGAAAACGTGAAGGATAATATCTCCGAAATCAACCAGCAGCCAACCATCCTGGGGTGCTCCTTCCACCCGGCCGCGCAAATCGAACTCTTTCTTGACCTGCTCAACTGCCGATTCAGCCAGTGTGCGGATCATCCTGTCACTGGTGCCGGAACATATTACAAAGTACTCGGCAAAGATAGCGATTTCCTGTATATCGATCAGCATGATATCCTCCCCCTTTTTGTCTTCCAGAGCATCAACAATTGTTCGAGCTACTTCAAAAGTATCCAGATATCACCTCGTAAATCAATCTATTTAACTTTAATTTTAACGGAATTTCGGAATAGTGGCGAACTTTGCAGGTAGAAGCGCAGAATTAATGATTAAGCAGCACGCTGTATTGGTTGATATAGACAGCCCCTCCCGAATGTAGATCGCTGCGATACAAATGAACCGCCTCTACCCGAGCCACCCCCAAAAAACCCACCTTGAATCTATTTAATGCCTCAGCCACCTGGTGAATGTCGCGAGAGCTGGCGCTGCGAGAAACGCGCGCTAAGGTAAGGTGCGGCGAGAAGGGACGCCTTTCTCGAGCATAGCCCAAACGCGCGGTTTCAGATTCGAGATTGCGCTGAATCGATGCTAATTCTGGAGGCGCTTCGATTCCAATCCAAATCACCCGCGGTCTTCGTGCTTTCGGAAACGCTCCAAAACCACCAACGCTGATCTCGAACTTTTCGTGGTTTGCGACAACCGTCCTCAGGACATCCTTTAATACCTCTAGATTCGATTCCGAGACATCGCCAAGGAATTTTAAGGTCAAATGCACATTTTCGGCCGGTACCCAGCGGATGGGAACGTCATCCAGACCCTCCTGAAGCTGCCTCGAAACTTTGTCGAGTCGTTGCTTAATCTTTGCTGGCAAATCAATTGCAAAAAAAGAACGAATGCCTATCATTAGTCCCCCGCTGTTTTCATTCCAGCCTCTCGGATTGCGTTTTCCACAGCTGCTTTCAGGTCCAGGTAACCTACCGGCTTTGTGAGATATACCGAAGCCCCCGCTTCCAGACCATCTTTAATATCGGAAGGAAGGCTCTTTGCGGAAACCACGATGATCGGTATTCTCGCAAGTGCTTCATCACCTCTAACATAACGCAACACATCCAGGCCAGATAGATCGGGCATCATTAAATCCAGCACCACCGCCGCCGGTTTCTCCTCTGTGATGAGGGCAACTGCAGATGCGCCGTTATAAGCCTTAAAAATCTGGTAGCCGTTCATGCGCATCATTTCGGCAAACATCTCAGCGGTATCAGGTTCATCTTCGACAATGAGGATCTTTATCTCGGAGGGGTTCACTGGCTGCTCCTGTATCCACGAAGTGATCGCGCTGACCCATCAGGTCCTGAAGGAACTCTATTTGCACATTGAAAATAGCATAATATTGGCGATAAGGCAAGAGCTAAGGTCAGGGTCAAACAACCCGTCCGCTCCGACCGGCTTTAGCCCTTAACGCTCAGCCCGAGTCATTCCTATGACCGTCATTCTCATGACCGTCCTCGGCGGCATCCACCCCGTTCAGGCGTTGTCAGCATCGCATTTGCTCAGCCGCCGTCCCATAAGCTCACACCATCACCATACGCTCAGCCCGAGTCATTCCTATGACCGTCATTCCTATGACCGTCATTCTTATGACCGTCCTCGGCGGCGTCCTGGCCCGCGAATGCTCCAGAAAGCCGTTTTGCACCGGGAACTCTTTAACAACCAAAATTTTTACGAATCATCCAGCTTGCTCGACCGTCAATCTTCAATATCCAACAGCCTCCGATAATCCTCCTCAGTATCCACGTCTAACAGTAAGTTAGTATCGTGCCAATCTACCCTGGCCACCTTAAACCGAGAAAATAACTTCCTGCCGCCGATATCGCCCTCCAGATTGAAGAATTCCGGAAATGTCCTCCGGTCGAAAAGCACCGGATTACCCCTTTCGCCATTGATCAGGGGCGCAACGATTGGGGACAGTGTCTGAGCATGGAACTCGACCAGAGTGCGAATCAAGGTTGGTGAGACTTGAGGCTGGTCCGAGAGCAAAAACAATGCCCCACCAGTTTCCCTGGGCAGTGCTCGCAAACCTTTCTGGATGGAAGTGCTTTGGCCAGCCTCCCAATCCGCATTCCGGACGATAATTACGGGCAACCCTTCCAAGGCGCGTTCGACATCTTCCGCAAATGCGCCGGTAACAGCAATGACCGGCCAAAGACCAGCCTCCAGGGCTTTAGAAGCCACTGTACGAACGAATGGTTTTCCCTTCCAGGTAAGCAGCTGTTTTGGTTTGCCCAGACGACTGGAACCACCAGCAGCCAGGACCACTCCAGCGATCGATTCATGAACCGCATAAACTTGGGGCATTCCGTGCGCCGCAGATCCCGGCTGATTATCAGGTTCTAATGCTGAGATGAGGACAGCATGATAATGAGGCAGCAATTTTCCGGCCAGGGCATTTGCGGCTGACTGAAGTTCGGGCGCGTCTGCCTGGTTTAGCAGTGCAACCCGCCTTACGCCGGTGGGAATATTCTTTAGTCCGCCAACCGGATCCAGCATTACCCGAGCAACCGCTCTAATCGAAATCTTCTCGCCGCCTGAAATACCGGAGATGGACGCAAAACGTTCGGGTCGATGCACCCATTCCCGTCCCAGTGGCTTTCCTAAGGCGGCTAAGCCGCACACGACGACTATTGTTTCGATATGAGGAGGAATTGCTGGCTCGTGATCCGCGGGCGCTTTCATCGGCAGCTGGCGTGAACCATCAGCCTCCACTAAAACCGGGATTTGATATTCATCAGCGAGGGAAATCAGCTGGCTGAACTCGCGAAAGCCAATACCCGATACTCTGTCTGGCTCGATTTGCTCGCCGGTGACCAACACTACACCCGAGAGTTCTTCACCTCTTATTTCTGATAAATCCAGCCTGTTCCTTATCAGGACAAGCTGGTCGGCCAGATTCATCTGCCAGATCGCCAGGTGGGTTGTCGCAGTAACGATCACCGGCGGCTCTAACTGATGGGCCAGTTGGAAGATTGCGGTTGTCTTACCACCTGCGCCGACAAAGGCCAGCCGGGGTATTTTTCCGACCCGCAAAGCTTCGGATAGTATCATGAAGTAGATCTCAATCCCAAATAGATAGTCTGAAGTCAGGTCGGGATAAAATAGCCTCGAGCACGCCACCCGCGATGGCCAGAGATTTGTCAGATACCAGGGTGCAGTAACTCGGATCATCTCGCGGATCGAGATCACCGATTTTTAGCCCGCGCCAAACCTGCAAGTCTGCACGCAACAGACCGCGCAGCACTCCTGGAAATGGCGCCTTTACAGGCTCGCTGCCCACCTTGGCAACCAGTGCACCAGCCTCGACATGATCGCAAATCGCTACAAAGGTTTTCAATTCGCCATCCGCAGGCGCTCTCAGCACCCGCTCCAAACGTTTGTTCGCCACGCCGTCCGGAACGCCTGTATCAGGCTGGGGCGTTCCATCCCAAATCACCCGGCCCAGGCGATGTCCGCGGTTGGTTTCGATCGCAGCATGGCAATTCTCGCCAGCGATGAACCCTGGCCCCAGGCCAATCGTCAACGCAGCCGCGTCTTTTCCAAGATCAGGAGCACGCTTGGTCATCCGGGCATCTATGATGATTGGCGGAGTAAAGAAGGAAAGCGCCTGCGCGCTTGGATCTACCAGCACCGCAATTTGACCTTTTTCGAGGATTCCCTGAGCCATTTCGAAATCATCGGCCAATCGAGCGGTAACATCTTCGACGGTGATCTCACCCGTGTAAACCGCCTCCGAAAAGGATACAAGCCGCCGGACTGCGAGTGGCTGAGCCAGTTCGCTTATCACAACGCGCAAACCGACTCTCACCAACCGCAGGGCCACGCCGCTGGCCAAATCACCACCCCCACGCATCAAAATTACTGCAGGCATGCTCTCAACCTGTATTCTTCAACCCGGCCGCGATCCCATTGATGGTTAGCAAGATCACATCCATCAGAGCTTCAGCCTCGCTGCTGTCCGGATCTGGCAATCTGCGTAACCGGCGGAGCATTTCGACCTGGATATAATTGAGCGGGTCGATATAAGGATTGCGCAGATGGACTGACCGCTGGATTACCGGCTCGCTATCCATCAATTCATGATGCCCGGTAATTTCCAACACCGCCTCCTTCGTTCGTTCATATTCTTCGATGATCGTGGAAAAGATCCGCCTGGCAAGATCCCGGTCCGGAACCAGGTCGGAGTACAGCGAAGCGATACCCATATCCGCCTTAAGTAAGGACATTTCGGTATTATCAAGGAGACCGGTGAATAGCGGCCAGGAAGCGTACATATCTTTCAACAGAGCTGGAGATTTGACCGCCTTGAGTCCAGTGCCCAATCCATACCAGCCTGGAATGTTGAACCTGCTCTGCATCCAGGAAAATACCCATGGAATCGCGCGGATCTCGCCAATTTCGTCTTCGCCCGGCTTGCGCGCTGCAGGGCGCGATCCAATATGGAGAAGCTTAATTTCTTCTAACGGCGTAGCTGCTTGCCAGAAATCGGCGAAACCCGGAGTATCGTGGATTAGATCCCGATAGGCGCGTAACGCTGCCTGAGACATAATTTCCATTGTCGATCGCCAGCTCTCAGAGATTTTTTCGCTTTTTATCCCAACAACCGAGGAGGAGGCCAGCAGAACAGCATTAACGATCTGTTCAAGCTGTCTATGTGCCAGGTGTTGATTGGAGTATCGCGAGCTAATGATCTCCCCTTGTTCCGTATGACGAAAGTTTCCATGGATTGTGCCTGGCGGCTGGGCACGGATCGCGCGATTGGCCGGACCTCCCCCTCGAGCTATCGTCCCACCACGACCGTGAAACAGAGTGAAATTTATCTGGTGCTGCTGGCATATTCGAGCAATGTTTTCCTGCGCCTGGTATAAGGCCCAGTTAGCAGCCAGATATCCACCATCCTTATTGCTGTCCGAATACCCGATCATGATCATTTGGTGATTATTGCATGTTTTCAAATGATCCTGATACACTGCCAGGGCGAACAGCGCTTCCAGGATACCCGGTGCTGCTTCTAGATCTTCCAGAGTTTCAAACAGCGGGACAATCTCCAAGGCTGAATCGCAGCCCGCCCATCGCGCCAACAATAGCACTGCCAGAACATCCGCCGCGCAATTCGTCATCGAGATGATAAATGGACCCAATAGATCATAACCGTAAACCTCTCGCGCCCGGGCGATCAACTGGAATAATGACCAGGTCGCAGCCGTCTCCTGGGTTACACCCGGATGGGGGGCAAGTGTCGGTACCGGTTCAACGAGAAGATGGGCCAACAAATTTGAACGCGCTTCAGCATCTAAGGTTTCGTAGGATTGATGGACTTTCAGGGCTCGGAATGTCTCTCCAATTGCTGAGTTCAGCGGGGCGGAATGCTGACGTATGTCCAGTCTGGCCGACCTCAACCCGAAAATATCCAGCTGTCGCCTCACCGTATTCAATTTACCGTTCGCTACCGGTTTCGGTACTGATCGACTGATCATCTCGACTGGTTGCATGATCTCTCCGATACTTACCCGCGCCTGATGGGGTTCGTCCGATAGCAGCCGGGAGGTCATATCTTCCCTGGAAGCCTCCGCCAGCTCGTTCGCCAGCAAGGATAAAACTAGGCGATAGGGTTCCGCCGCATAACGCTCTTGCAGATAAGCCACGTGAGCAGGCAGTGGTCGTCTTCGCTCAAACCACCGGCGCAGTGCATCCGGTAAAGGTGCCCAGCGACCGTCGAGACTGATTCTTCGTGCCAGATCCTGGAACGCCTGGCGATGTTTTTCGACTGCCAGCCCGCGGTGCAGACGCAAGGTTTCAGCCGTAACCTCGGTTGTGACATGGGGGTTGCCATCGCGGTCACCGCCAATCCAGGAAGCTAATTGCAGCCAGGGGTGTTTGATGGAAAGCGCCGGGTAGTAGGCTGCCAGGGCCGATTCCAAGTCCTGGTAGATTTCCGGTAATACTTCCCAAAACACTTCGTCCACAAAGTACAGGCCAGTCCGGACTTCGTCTGTAACCGTAGGGCGCGTCGTTCTTGCTCGGCTGGTCAACCAAAACGTGGTGATCTCTTCATAAAGAGCAGCTTTACCAGCTTCAAACTCCTCGGGCAGCAGATCCGTACGATTGATCGCCCTCAGCACATCCGCAATGCGGCGCACCTTGGATAGAATGGTCCGGCGTTTGGCTTCTGTGGGGTGGGCCGTGAGAACCAATTCAATGTTGAGCTGTGCCAGCAGCCTCTCCATCTGTTCCGAAAGGACGCCGTTCTGTTTCAACCTCATCACAGCCTCGGCGATCGATTCATGAATGGGAGCCGGATGCTTCTCCCGCTTCAAGTCACGAAGAACACTCACCCGGTTTTCGTCCTCAGCCACATTGACCAGATCAAAATACAGGCTGAACGCTGCAGAAATCGGATAGCTCTGCTCAACGGTCAGTTCGGCCACAAGTTCGTTTAGCGTTCGCGCCGCCTCTTCATCCCCCGCTCGACGATCTTTAGCAGCCTGGCGAATTTGCTCTTCCAGCTCAAAGATCCCTAGCGACTCTTGCTCGCGGATTACTTGACCAAGAATGTCGCCCAGCAGATGAATTGTGGAGGATAGGTCCATTTTCAAATAACAATCTTTAAACTGGAATAGAAAAAAGATGAATACCGAAATATTACAGTGATTATATTACCAGGAATCGATTACAGGCTCAAACTCAGGCCAATATTCCCAGTTTGCGCGATAAACAACCATCATCCTCCCTCCACAAATCAGGTTTGGTTCTATTGCAATACTATATACCGGAACAAACAATGGCTGCATGCGGGCCATGTGAGGGTACCAATTGGGATACACAATTATGTAATGGGGCCGCTTACTTGCTAATAAACTGAATAGACCTCGCTCGCCAGATCTTAGATAAGGAATAACTTCTGGGCTGACCAATCCAACTACATCCAGGATTCTTCGCTCGGAAAAATAAGCGATTGCGCCAATATCATTTGTGGCAATGTATGCATCTTGAGGAGTGGATGTGGCAGCCCAGCGACCCATTTGAACTTGCATTTCCTGGATATTTTTCACTTGTCCAGCAAATACACCAACGTTCAAAATTGTTGAACTGACGCTGAGAAGAAAAGCGGCGATCAGAATAAATTGGACTATTCTCAACGGAGAATCGAGTAACTTTGTGCGCCATTGCCGAGAAATGAGGAAGCCCGTGCCGACTGAGGTAATAAAAATACCCAGGCTGAAGGTTAATAAGTAAACGCGAACAACCGGCCAGCGATCCTCAAACGGAATAACATGTGGGCGAGACTGGTAGAGTGAGCGGAAAACCGGTGAAAGATATTTTTCCCCAAACAAGAGAAGTAGGAAACTGATCGCGCATCCAAAAAAGACAATAACCATTAGATACGATTTTGGAATTTGAAGAAACTTATCCTTCTTATGTGCCGCCAAATCCATCAAGCCAATTCCGATAACCAACACAAAAAGTGGACTTAATAACGCGAGGTAGCGACCCATATGATAATTTATGTCTTGATTAGGGACGATTATTGTCCGGGACAAAGGTAATGCAAATAAAGTAATAAGTAATATCGATCCCTTGTAAGTATTCCTCAAAATCGCCAATTTAATCTCTTGTTTTCGGAGGATCTGCAAGGAATTCCATAAAACAAAAAGAGACACAATCAAAAGCAGCAAGTTATCGTAAGCGAAGAAAATCAGCAATGACGGGATTGCTTTAATTGGGTAAACCGTCAAAGAACGCACCATTTCCGCAAAGTTCCGATCCTGCAAGCTCATGATGAGACCGTTTGGACCAGTAAGCGCTGCGAATGTGTTCGGAAAGAGTGAATTCGCCGTTTGAAGATTGAACACCATGGATGGCAATAAGATAAGAGTAAAAGTACCAGCATGCCCAGTTAATACAAGAATCTTTCTAAGATTGATCTTTGAACCCCCCTCTCGGTTTTCCAAAAACAGAATGTTTTTGATCCATAAAACAAGAAAAATTACGATACCTTCTGGCCGGGTGAGCGTAGCCAACGCAATGGAAAACGTTGCGAGATAATGGTAACGGGAATTGATTGCCGTGCTGCTGAAGGATGAGTAGATTCCCAGGAGCGAAAGCGATATAAATAGGGTAGTCTCCATTCCCGAAAGACTTGCCCAGACCAGACGCGAGGTAGACACGGCTGTCAACCCAAGTAGGAGGGCTATCCCCCATCCAACTTTGAACAGCAGCGCAATTCGATAAACAAGGTATCCCGCCAGCAACAAGAAAAGGACACCAAATAATCGGGACCAGTAAATTGCTCCTCCCGGCAGGAATTCGCTCCCAGCCAAAAGCAAAGTCCATAATGGCGCGGTTGATCCCGCGATCATTTCACCGGGATTGTAAGAAAAACCGGAACCCCGGGCGATGTTGCGAGCGAAGACGAGATGGATCCAGGCATCATCAAGTGGGAAACCTTGTCTCCCAGGAGATTGGAACCCATAGATGATGTAGAGAGAAACCTGGAAAACGACTGTAATGGAGAGCAGCGTAATTGTCCCAGGGGCGGTTCTATACCACCACCAGATGTGCTTAACTCTTAAATAAGGCCAAACCATGGAACCAGGGTGTGAGCTTTTCGGTTAATGATGGCGAGAGAACCAATTATATAACTCAGCAAATCGTTCTCACGAGAATACAAAGCTGAATGAAGGAATTAAATTTTCTGTAATCCGATCAAAATACGTTCCGGCGTCAGGGGAAAATCATCATACCAAACCGCTAGGGCATTATGCAATCCGGCTGCGATGGCGGGAGCCAGTGGCATGAAAGGCATCTCTGCCATCCCCCGGGCACCCCACGGCCCGATGGGATCAGGATATTCCAAAATTAGCGAGCGGACATGCTGTGGTACGTCCAAAACTGTGGGAATTAGATAGGTCGACAGGTGCTTTGTTTGCACGTAACCTTCTTTCTGAATGAAATTTTCGAGAAGTGCGTACCCAGCAGCCTGCACCACGCCGCCCTCGATCTGACCTTCAACCTGCTGCACGTTGATGGCTTTGCCAACATCGTTTGCCGAAATCACATCCAGCAGGCGCACATGCCCAGTTTCAGTGTCAACCTCAAGAGCCACTGCTTGCGCCACATATCCGTAGGCAAAGTTAGGTCTCGAAAAACCGGTCTCTGGATCAAAGGGCGTGGTTTGCGGTGCATTGTAGCGATATGTGGCGATAGCCGGACGTTCTTCATCGCGCCATTTCTTCAGAGCCTGCTCGATAGCGCCCTTGATGGCACTTCCGGACATAAATGTCATCCGGGAAGCCGATGCGCTGCCCGAGTTGGCCGTTACAGCCGTATCAGAGACGATCATCTCCACCTTCTCCACGGGGACACCGGCTGCCTCGGCGGCCATTTGAGCCATAACCGTGTGCGCTCCTTGCCCGACATCTGCTCCCGCCTGGTGAACAACTACTCGCTCGATCTCCGCCCTGCCGTGCAGTTCCACAGTTGCGTAGGAATGCTCAGGAGCACCAAAGGAGAAACCAACGTTCTTAAATGCACAAGCGAAACCGACCCCGCGTTTGATATGATCACCGTCCGGTGGGCGCAGCGCGGGCCAGGTAGCGGCATCATCGGGTGGCCGTTGCCAGCCATTTCCCCCCTTTCTCCAGCCCCCAGCGTATGCGCACTGCTCGATTACCTGTGGCAGGCTCACACCCTCAGGTAAAGGCGTACCCACCGAAAGTAAGGCGCCTTCGCGGAGTACATTTCGCATTCGGATTTCTACAGGATCGATATCCAGAGCTTCCGCCAGCCGGCTCATCTGCATTTCGGCAGCAAAGGTTCCTTGAGGCCCTCCAAAACCCCGGAAAGCGCCTCCGGGGATGTTATTTGTATAAACGGCATAGGAATCGACTTTTACATGTGGGATTTCATAAGGACCAGTGCACATGAGGGTCGCGTTGCCGAGCACTTTGGTAGAAGTATAGGCATATGCCCCACCGTCGGCAATCACGTCAACGTCAGCCGCGATAACTTTGCCTTCCTTGGTGGCTCCCCAACGCGCTCTTATAATATAAGGATGCCGCTTATGGTGCCCGACAATCGATTCTTCCCGGCTCCAAATGATTTTGACCGGACGGTCAATCCCTCGCTGGTGCAATCGCCAGGCCGCCAGAGCCAGGACGATCTGGATTGACATATCTTCTCGTCCCCCAAACGCCCCACCGATAGCAGGATAAATTACGCGAATTTGGTCAAGAGGTAAGTCCAGTGCATGAGCGATTTGTTCTTGATCTTCATGGGTCCACTGGCCGGCAACCTCAACGGTTACCCGGCCTTCCTCATCCAGGTACGCCAGGCCAGCCTCCGGCTGTAAATAGGCGTGTTCCTGAGCCGGCGTCCGATATTCGCCCACAACCTGGATATCTGCCTTTTCAAATGCAGCCTGGACATCCCCCGTGCGGATCCGGTAATGGCAAAAAACGTTAGTATCTCGATCTGGATGAAGCAAAGTTGCCTCAGGCTTGATGGCTTTGAGTGCATCCGTGACTACCGGAAGATCTTCATAATCCACTTCGATGAGACTGCGTGCTCTAGCAGCAATCTCCTCCGACTCGGCTACCACCACAGCCACCTGGTCGCCCACGAAACGCACCCGCTCTGCAAAGGGCTTGCTCGATCCTGGGCCGCATAACACTGGCTGATCTGGCATGATGAGACCATATTCATTGACCGGGACGTCTTTTGCAGTGAAGACCGCAATTACGCCATCCAGGGCTTCTGCCTTGCTGGTCTCGATCCTATTGACAATGGCGTGTGGGCGGTTCGCGAACAGGATCTTCATCATCGCCTGATTCGGTAGATTGATATCTCCCGGATACAAAGTTTGTCCGGTTACTTTCCCAACAGCATCGATGCGCTGGACAGATTTGCCTA
>DATCIL010000338.1:0-13989 GCA_036507795.1 Anaerolineales bacterium
AGAGCATGCCGGCCACCTCTAAATCGCAATGTCGATTGGAACTGAATGATGAAGGCCGGGTCAGGCTGTTTACCAGCACAGTAGAGATGGGGCAGGGCGCGCACACGGCCCTGGCGCAAATCACGGCGGATGCGCTGGGGATCTCCACCGAAGGGGTTACGGTTGTCGGTCCGGATACGGCCATCACGCCGTTTGATTCGACCACGAGCGCCAGCCGCTCGACGACGATGATGGGACGGGCCATCGTGAGCGGCGCGCAGGATCTCAAGAGCCGGCTGATTCAGGCGGCAGTGCCGCTCTTTGAATGCCCGCCCGAGGAGCTGGCGGCCGGTGACGGCGCTGTGTTCCTGCGGGCGGAACCCGAACAACGCATGAATTACTCAGAGATCTTGAAACGCAACCAGATTCAATCACTTGAAGCGCAGGGTGAAGCCAGCACCCAGGGAGGGATAGACCCGGAGACCGGACAGGGGGTTGGCTCGCTGCACTACCACCAGGGGGCGGGCGCATGCGAGGTGGCGGTTGACACACAGACGGGGAAAGTAAGCGTACTGCGCTACTACGCAGCTTCTTTTGCCGGGCGGGTGGTCAATCCCCGACTCGCCCAGCTGCAGAATGACGGCAACGTGATATACGGTATTGGCCCGGCGCTGATGGAAGAAGTGGTATTCGACGCCGGGCAGGCGGTAAACCCGAACCTTTCAGACTATCAAATCCCCTCTTTCCTCGATGGGCCCAAGGAACTGGTGAGTTATGCGCTGGAGGCGGAAGGGAGCGAGTTCCACGGCATCGGAGAGATGACTCTGCCGCCGGTGGCGCCGGCTATCGCCAACGCCATCTTTAATGCCACGGGCGTGCGCATCCTCGATCTCCCAATCACTGCGGAGAAGGTGTTAAAGGCTTTGCAAAATGAATGATGATCAGTTGAATTTTCGGGTAAATGGGGAAACGCACCGGTTGGTAGTTGCCCCAAACCGCACCCTCTTGGAGGTGCTGCGCGACGAGTTGGGATTGGTAGGTGCCCGCGAGGGGTGCAGCATCGGCATGTGCGGAGCCTGCACGGTGCTCGTGGATGGGAAAGCGATCAGCAGCTGCCTCCTGCTGGCCGTACAGGCGGACGGGAGCGAGGTGACCACCGTTGAAGGTCTGTCTCGAGATGGGCAGCTGCACCCGGTCCAGCAGGCCTACATAGACCATGCGGCTTTCCAGTGCGCCTACTGCACGCCGGGGTTTATCCTCTCGACGGTCGCATTGTTACAGGAGTATCCGAACCCCGACGAAGAGACGATCCGGCGTTATTTGAGTGGGAATCTGTGCCGCTGCGGGAGTTACGAAAATATCTTAAGGGCGGTCAAGGCATGCAGTTCTACCTCAAATTGACTACGGCGATACTCCCCACCACCATCGACCCACCGACAAACAGTTGCCAATCCAAGAGCTCGTTCAAAAAGAGAACCCCCAGAGCCACACCCACCAGGGGAAATACGTAAGTAACCAGCGTGGTGCGCGTGGGACCGATGGAGTGCAGCAGGTAGTAGTAAAGCAAATAAGCAAAGCAGGAGCCCACTAACCCAAGCCAAACGACGGCCAGCCAGGTGAGGGATAATTGAGGCAAGGTAAAGGGAGATTCCGTTAAAGGTACAGCCAGCCAGATGGCGCTGTCGGCGACGAGCAGCGGCACCAGCGCCTGGACAATGGGGGAAAGGCCATGGGTATTGCGCCGGGCGTAGACGCCGCTGCCAGCGTAGAACAGGGCAGCGATTAAAACGGCTACCTGCCCCAGGACGCTGCCCTCAAAACCGCCATTAAAATCGAGGTCCCGCGACAGTATCACAATGACCCCGGCAAAGCCAGCCAGCAGCCCGACCAGTCGCGGCAGGGTCAGGCGGTCGTCGCTCAGGAAGAGGTGAGCGATAACCATGGTGAAAAGCGGGACGGTGCTGTTCAAGATGGCAGCCACGGCGGAGTCGATGTAGAGCTCGCCCCAGGAGATGAGCACGAAGGGGACAGCGGTGTTGGTCAAGCCCAGGACCACAAGGACCAGCCACAGACGCCGGCTGCCCGGCCACTGCGGGCGGGTGAAGGCGACCACGGCGAGCAGACCGAGAATGCCGAACAGCAGGCGCAGGGCGACCAGCGTGAAGGGGCCGATCTCCTGGACAGCGATCTTGATCCAAAGGAAGGAGGAACCCCAGGCCAAACCTAAGAGGATAAATGCAAGCCAGTCCTTTAATTTCATCTAGAGGAAGATTCCAGGCGCAGAAGCCAGGCTTTGGTGGAGAGGCCTTCCCCGGCGCCGTAGCCATGCAAGCCGCCGTCGGCGCCGACGACGCGGTGGCAGGGGATCACCAGGGGCATGGGGTTGGTGGCCTGGGCCCGGCCAACCGCGCGGGCGGCGCGTGGTTTGCCCAGCCGGCGAGCCAGGTCGCCATAAGTGGTCACCTGTCCATAAGGGGTCTCGCAGGTGGCACGCAGGACCTGCTGCTGGAAGGGGGTGAGCACGGACCAGTCGATGGGCAGGTCAAAGACCTGGCGGCGGCCTTTGAGATAGGCGGCGATTTCGTCCAGGAAGCTGGAAGCCCGCGGCGAGTCGAAAACCAGATCCGTAAACTCCAGCCTGCGGAGAGATTCGATAAAGTCTTCCCGGTTGGAGCCAACCTGCACGGCCACCAGCCCGCGCTCAGAAGCCGCAGCCCAAATAATCCCAAGCGGCGACTCCGGGAGGCTGCCAATATAAGCACGCGATGAATGTTTTCTATTTTCCATAACCGCTCCAAATCACCCTTTTACGAAATACGCAATACGCACCACCGACCAAATTACGCATTACCCACTATCCTCACGTTTCACGTTTTACGTTTCAGTTAATCCATTCATCAATAGTTTGTTACGACATCGATCAATCCCCGCTCCCGCGCCGTGCGCTCGCACAAGCGGAAAACGACGATCGAGAGCAGCATAAACACAAGCGTCAGACCAACCAGGATGCCCAACAACTGCAGGTTGCTGAAGCCCGACAGGGTGGGAAAGGCTTCGGCCACCGAGCCAACCAGGGCGCGCCGCAGCACCTCGAGCCAGTAGGTCAGGGGCATGGCAAAGCCGATGGGACGCAGCCAGGCAGGCAGGACGTCCAGGGGGAAAATGGCACCGCTGAAGAGATAAAGCGCGCCGGCTACCCCCTCGCCCAAAAACCAAACGTGATGGGCCATCAGCAGCGTCACGCCCGCCAACATCAGCCCCAGCATTGCGAGCATGACTACGCCGATAACGAGACCAACCAGGAAGAGCGGCCAATCGACGGCGGTGAAATCGATCCCGACATGGAGAAAGAGCACGCCAAAGACGATGGTGATCAGCACGGCCATGGAGCCCACCAGGAACTTGGCGACGCCACGGCCGATCAGGTACATGGGGATATGGATGGGAGCGACGTACATATACTTAAGGGTTTTGTAGCGCTCACGATCATCGATGATGGCCCAGGAGATACCGGCCATTACGGCGCCTACGTAGATGTAGAAGGCGTTGCCCAGGTAAATGTAGGGGAAGATGGGAGAGTCGAAGTCGCCCTGGGTGATGATGCTGTACATGACCACCAGGATGGCGGCGCCGGCGAGCGGCTTGACGATCGAGTAGACTGCGAAGAGGAAGGGGTCGGTCCAGTTGGACTCGATCTGCCAGCCCAGCCAGGAGGCGGTGCGGAAGGAGCGGAAGAATACGCGCAGATTTTTGAAGCGGGATTTGAGGGGGAGAGGCATGGGAAGAGTAAGGCGTAATGCGTAAAATGTAAGGTTTGAGGTTCTGGTTTATTTCGTGTTGCGTATTGCGGCTCTCCTGAAAAAAGGTCAATTTGAACCGCAAAGATGCAAAGGACGCTAAGAATTTTTAAGTTGGATTTGAAGTTTCAAAAGTTCAGGCTGGGATTTTTTAGATTCCTTTGCGCTCTTTGCGTCTTCGCGGTGAGATTTTAGTTTTATCAATGGAGTCGTATTGCGTAATGGGCAAGGAGTCAGCGGCGGGATTCGGTGAGGCGGCCTTCCTGTATGGCCAGTTTTTCCATGTGAGCGAGCAGGTACCGGGCGGCGAGCAGGAAGATCCCGCCGAGCAGCACCAGGATGGCGATTTCGACGTTGACCGTGAGGAATCCCAGGGCTGCGCCAGAGGGGAATACCAGCTGCCGCATGGCGTCCAGGCCCAGGGTCAGCGGGATGATGGAAGCCGCCGCCGCGACCCAGAAGTTAAAACTCCGGATGGGGAAGTAAAAGCCAGAAACCAGGTATACGGGCTCCTGGGCAAGGTGGGAGAGATGCCAGGCTTCCCTGCCGAGCAACAAAAACAAGGAGGCCGCCATCATGCCCATGCCGTAGAGGGCGATCATTGCCAACAGAAAAACCGAGAACAGCAGGGGGAAGCTGGCGACCTGGTAGCTTACCTGGAAGAACCAGCTTCCCAGAATGGTAATTGCCAGGGCGCGCAGCGCTGTCGCCAGCATGCCGCCCAGGGCCATCCCCAGTAAGATCGCCATCATCGAGTTGGGCGCAATAATATATAAAGCGAGATTGCCCATCTCCTTTTCCCAGTAAAGCTGGCTGGACATACTCCACAAGATGTTCATCCAAAAGGCAGTCATAGCGCCGCCTATGACCACGAAGCCGATGAACTCCTGCGGGGCGCCGATGGCGCGGTAAACGAAGACATAGGCAGAGACCGCCAGCAACGGCAGCAGGATATCGAAGAACATCCAGGACTTCTCGCGCTGTTGGGCGACGACGCGCGGGTAAGCCCGGGCGATGACCGTTTTGAGGAAGAGACGCCAGCCGGCGGATTTACTGATCCTGCTTTGCACTGCCACGTTCGACTTCCTCCATGCTGCGACCTACCAGGTCGACGAAGACGTCTTCCAGGGTGGGTTCCCGCTTCTGCAGATTCAAGATACGGATGTTTTCAGACGTGAGCGCCGTAACCACCGAGCCTAAGACGGGCTCCTCTTCCAGAATGAACTCCAGCAAAGAGCCACCATCTTTGGCGTGATGGACCACTTGCTTCACGCCGGGCATAGTTTCGAAGACATCCATACCCAAACCATTCATGGGACTGACCTCAAGCCGGAAGATGGCATCGCGCTGAAGTGTGTGTTTGAGATTGGCCGGGGTATCGCAAGCCAATACCTTGCCCTGGTTGATGATTGCAGCCCGGTCGCACAGCTCGTCGGCCTCCACCATGTAGTGCGTGGTGAGCAGCAAGGTGCGAGAAGGATCTTCATCCACCCAGCGGCGGATAAACCGGCGCACGTCCCGAGCAGCGCCGACGTCGAGCCCCACGGTAGGCTCGTCCAAAAAGAGCACGTCCGGGTCGGTGAGGAAGCCGCGCACGATATTCATCTTCTGGCGCAGACCGGTAGACAGGTCGGAGGATTTGGTGTTGAGGCGATCGCTCATGCCAACGACTTCAAGCAGTTCCTTGATGCGGCGGTTGGCCTCTTTCGAGGGCAAGCCATAAAATTGCGAGAACATCCACAGGTTTTCGCGCACGGTCAGCAGACCATAGCCGGAGGATTCTCCACCGGAGACCATGTTGATGCGCGGGCGGATCTTCTCAGGCTCCTGGCTGACATCGTAACCCGCCACCCAGGCTCGACCGGTGGTCGGCGAGAGCAGCGTGGTCAGGATTTTGATCAGCGTAGTCTTGCCCGCCCCATTGGGACCCAACAAACCGAAGAGCTCACCCGGCCGGATTTCGATTGAGACATCCTGCAGGGCGACCAGCTGTCTGGCTTCAGTCTTTTTCGCGCCGCGCAGCTTGTAGACGCGGCCTAAGTTATCGGTTCGGATGGCAAAATCCATAGAAAAAACCTGGTTTCTGACAATATTGTTGGTTTCGCGTAGGGTAATCGTAGGTTAAGCGTCAAGCACAAAAAAAGAGACCCTGGTAATATAAGGATCGAAGGGCGATTTCTCTTCTTCTCCTCCTTAGAGAGAGCCGGGGTCGGCGTCCCCGGCTCTCGCTGATTCTACCATGCGGAACCCTGGGAACCCCGAAAACCTCGGAAACGCCCGGCCAGCTCACCTGGAGGCTTCAAAATAATAGCGCATCAGCGGCCGCGTTTCTGAGCGCCGAGCCACCTCCACAAATCCCAATTGAAGGAACATGGAAACCAATCCCGTATAGGCAAACACCTCTGGCGTGCTGCCCTTCTTCGGTTCCACTGGATAGCCCTCGACAATGCGCGCCCCGTTCTCTTGGGCGTAATCCAATGCGGCTTGCAGGAGTTGGAGTGAAACGCCCTGGTGCCGGTACGGCCTGGCGATGAAGAAGCACACAACTGACCAGACCGGCTGGTCGTCAACGCGCTTCAGAACCGGAGAGCGGTCCAGCACGGGGAAAGCCTCGCGAGGAGCGACGGAGCACCACCCAATCGGCTCCTCCTGGTTGCAAGCCAGAAGGCCGGGGATCTCGCCCGAGTCGATAATCCGGCGCATGGCCTGCTTGTTACCTTCCCCCTTCTGGACATCAAACTCCGAGCGCTTCAGGCGGAACCACATGCACCAGCAGCCGCCGACAGCTCCGCGCGGGCCGAAGAGGGTTTCAAAGTCATCCCAGCGTTGAGCAATTACCGGGTGGAAAGAGAGGTCGAGTGGAGACATCAAAACGCAAAACCTATCCCGAACTTACAGGAGGGTAATTATAGCAGACGCCGCCCCTGCTCTGCCAATTACTTGATAATGCTTAACGCCTTCTCTAATTCGCCAGGAGTTGTGTATGTGGCTTCCGGGAGCCTGGACCTGACTTTTTCCAAGGCTTCGCCTTCTCCGCCTACGAATATGACGGGGAGGTGGCGGGTTGACTTAAGCGAGCGCAGGTAGTCGGCCGTCTCTCGACCGTGCGAGGGCAGGCGCGTGAGATAGATTACGATGACATCCGGCGGATTTTCGCGGATGGCTTTAACAGCGCGAGCGCCATCCTCCGCCTCCCATTCCACTTGCCAGCCCGTATCCTCAAGGCTGCGGGCATATTCTGCCACCTCGGCAGCATTCCAATGGATCAGGAATATCTTACCCGCCATAGTCCATTTTCCTCATCCTCGTCATCATCAGCAACATACTTGGGCTCGAGGTCGTCTTCCGACTCTGCCTCGTCGTCCCAATCTTCATCGACCAGCTCATCGCCCTCTGATTCAACTACGGGATAATCTTTTAATTGAAATTGGAAGACCGGCTGGCTTGGAACTGTTTCTTCGACTTCTTCCTCTTCATCTTCCGCGGATTCGTCTTCTTCGCTATCTTCCAGTCGATCCTCGAAACCCTCCTTGAATTCAGCCGAGCTATCCATATCCTCCTCATCCAGGTCAACAAATCCCCACAGGTCAACACAGATGCCATGTGGGGTGCGAAAGAAAGCGATGAAGAGATTAGAGCCGGCCTGGCAGGGCTGGGGCAGCTGTTCGAATACCACGCTGCGGCGCTCGAGCTGATCAACTGCTTCGAAAATATCCTCCACCATGAACTGGATGCGCAAAGCATCCGGAGGAGTGCTTACCTCACCTTCCCACGCCGGGATGATCGAGAAGTAAAAATCTCTTCCAGGGCTGGTGAACATGGCGTAATCCGGATCAAAGGCGTTGACCGGGAAACCGAGGATATCGATAAAGAAGCCGACCTCCGCGGCGAAATCGTCCACTTTATACTCAATACACTGCTTCCAGTTTTCGCCCCAGCGGAACGGGAAAGAATTGCTCGGCTCCTTCCAAAGATGGTGCCAATCATCACGGCTCTGGGCGCGCTGGGCAATATCGATGCGCGCCTTGCCATAAGCGCGGTACCGGGGATTGACGGGACGGACCTTTTGGGCCTGGCGCTTAAACATTTTTATTCACCTCCGCGCGGTTCGATTAGTCCGCGCGACTCTAACCAGTCTTCGGACAGTCCAGCCCATCCGAAGCGATGCAGATCAACACGTTCCTTTTCGTCGAAGATCACCCCTTCCACCTCCAGCAACTCGCGTTGGCGAAGGGGGCCGCCACCCTTACGCAAGCTGATCTTGCCCTGGGAATTAATCACCCGCTGCCAGGGCACATCGTCGGGGCAGGCGGCCATGGCGCCGCCGACCCAGCGGGCTCCCCAGGCTTCATAGTCTCGCAGCGTCATACCGCCGGGCGGTGGTATGAGCGCGGCAATCTGGCCATATGTGGCGACCCGACCAGGCGGCACCTGGCGAACGATATCCCACACCAGGGCATTGAATTGGTCCCGATCGGGTGGAGAGGTGAACTTCGCCGGCATCTCTTTGCTCCTATATTTCAGACAAATTACCATAATAACTATAACTGAACATACGTTCTATGTCAAGGCACATTTTAGTTACGGCTGTGAAAAAAAACCGCGAAGTTAAAAAGGGCGCAAAGGAAGCGCGAAGGTTTTATGAGCAAGACCTGGCAGGGAAGTTATAATAAAAAATTGGTATGGTGGCCGTAGAGGAGGCAGGTGTCGAGGAGCGCAGGGAGCGCAATTCCTGGGACTGGACTTTCTGCCGGCGGTCACGGTCAGCCTGCTGCTCAATTTCACCGCGGTTATCATCACCCTGATGGGCGTCGTGTTCCTGGCGGAGGTTCCCAACCTGCGCCAGTGGTTTGGAGTCATCCTGGCAGCTCTTGGTGGGCTGTTGTATTTCTATCCGGTCGCGCTGCCGGCGGCCCAGATCATTGGCGTGGCGATCGTCATCGCCGGCGTACTGGCAAACTCCGGCTCGGCTGTGTTGGGGCGGTCCATCAACCGCAGCGGCAGGATTCAGCCGCTTACCGTTACCATGGTGAGCATGGGGATTGGATCGATCCTGCTATTGATCAACGGTCTCTTCGTGCAAGGTTTGCCGCAGCTGTCTTTGACCAGCTGGGCAATCATCGTCTGGCTGGCAGTCGTCAACACGGCGCTGGCCTTTACGCTTTGGAACCATACCTTGCGGAGCCTCTCGGCAATGGAATCGAGCGTCATTAATAACACGATGCTGATCCAGATCGCCGTCCTGGCCTGGATTTTCCTTGGTGAGAGGTTGAACGGGCAGGAGATTGCGGGGCTGACCGGGGCGGCTTTAGGAACGCTGCTGGTGCAGCTGAGGGGTGGAAGCGTGAGAAGTGAAACGGGGTACGTGAAACGTGAAACGTGATGCGGGAGAGGATGTCTCGCTCGGGAGACCGAGACGATCCATAGAGGCGTAATGCGTAATTCGTAAGAGGAGGGGGCGATGATATAATCGCAGGTTGTGAGCGCGATCATCAACACAGCCAATCGCCAGATCGCCCGTGCTGCGGGAACGGTGATGGCTGCTTTTGTCCTCAGCAATGTAACTGGCTTAATCCGCCAGATCCTGGTCTCCAATGCCTTTGGTACCAGTGCGGAGATCGATGCCTTTAACGCCGCGGCGCGGCTGCCGGACCTGCTCTTCAGCCTGGTAGCCGGCGGAGCATTGGCTTCGGCCTTCATCCCGACTTACAGCGGGTTTTTGACCAGGGAAGATAAGGCGGGCGCCTGGCATCTGGCCTCGGCGGTCGGGAACCTGGTGACAATTATTCTAACGGTCACCAGCGCATTGGCGGCGCTGTTCGCCCCTCAGGTCGTCCGCTACATCATTTATATCCTGGTTCCAAACCAGGACCCGAGCCAAATAGGATTGACCGCCGAGCTGTTGCGCATCATGTTGCTCTCGCCGGTTATTTTTGGAATCAGCGGGTTGCTGATGGGGATACTGAATGCCCACCAGGTCTTTTTACTGCCTGCCCTGGCGCCGACCATGTACTGGTTGGGAATGATCTTTGGAGTGTTGTTCCTGGTGCCTGAGTGGGGAATCCACGGCCTGGCCTGGGGCGTGGTGATCGGCGCAGTGATGCATCTCGGGATACAGCTTCCGGCGCTGCGGCGGCTCGGCGGCGATTACTTCGCTACCATAGGGCTGCGCTTCCCGGCGGTGCGCGAAGTCGGACGGCTCATGGCGCCCCGTTTGCTGGGGGTGGCAGTCGTGCAGCTCAACTTCCTGGTCAACACCATCCTGGCCTCGGCCCAGCCGGAGGGCAGCCTGACGGCGATCACCCTGGCGTGGGCGGTAATGACCATGCCACAGGTTGTGATCGCCCAATCGATTGCGATTGCGGCGCTGCCCACCTTCTGCAACCAATTCGATCGTGGACAGCTGCTAGAATTGCGCGCTTCCCTGGCAGGAACGCTGCGCGGTCTGATCTTCCTGGCGCTGCCAGCCTCCCTGGGGTTGATCCTTCTGCGGCGGCCGATTGTGGCGCTGCTGTTCCAGCGCGGTGAGTTCGATGCCCATTCCACAGAACTGGTGGCCTGGGCGCTGTTATGGTATGCGGCGGGACTGGTGGGGCATTCGGTGGTCGAGATCCTCTCACGGGCATTCTACGCCATGCATGACACCAGGACGCCTGTCTTCATCGGGGCGGCGGCGATGAGCCTGAACCTGGCATTCAGCTTCGCATTTGCTGCTCTGTTCCTGCGCATCGGTTGGGCGCCGCATGGGGGCCTGGCGCTGGCTAACTCCGCGGCGACCGCCCTGGAAATGACCGGCCTGCTTGTCCTGATGCGGCGCCGTTTGAATGGCCTTAATGGACGGGAAATTCTGTCCGGGCTCGGACAGGCAGTGGCGGCCTCCCTGGCGATGTCGCTGGTGTTATGGCTGTGGATGGCACAAACCACCAGCCAAACGACCTGGTTGACAGCGGGAGCGGGCATCGCGCTCGGCGCAGGCGCTTATGCTCTTCTGATCTTTGCTCTGGGCGTACCGGAGGCGCGATGGGTAGGGAAAGAACTGATCACGCGGTGGAAAAGTTTAACGCCATAAGATCCAGCTGACCTGAGCAACCAGGAGCCCCAGGAGCATACCGCCAAGGGCTTCCACAGGCGTATGGCCCAGCACTTCACGCAACTGTTCCTCGCGCAGGGGGTGACCGTGAGTGAGATCGCGAATCATGGTATTGATAAACTCGGCATGTTTACCCGCCTGGCGGCGAATGCCGGTGGCATCGTAGATTACAATAATGGCTATCGTGACGGACACGGCATAAACCGCGTTGTCAAAACCGGTAAACAGACCAATGGCATGCGCCACAGCGGAGACAAGGGCGGAATGAGAGCTGGGCATACCGCCGGCGCGCAGCAACAAGGCCCAATCCCAGCGCCGGTTCGTAAGGTAACTCAGCGGCACCTTAACGATCTGGGCGATCGTCCAGGCGATGATCCCGGCAATCAGGATGCGATTGGAAAATACCTCTAAAAAGTTCATCCTTCGGGTTCGAAATCCACCACATCTTTCCCCATCAACTGCTGCACTTTTAGATCGGCTTTGTCCAGGAGGTCGGAGCACCGCCGGGCCAGATTTTGGCCGCGCTCGAACAAGGCCAGGGCAGCTGCCAGGGCATGCTCATTCGCTTCCAGGGCAATCACGATCTGCTCCAGCTCGGTGAACGCCTGCTCGTAGGTCATCTGGTCAATGGGCGTTTTCTCTTCAATAGGTAGGTCAGATTTAGAACTCATGGTCCTGTGTCTCCGAATTAGCCGACTCCGTTTCAGGTGGGAGGGACAGATATCTGCGCAAGGGGGCATTCTTATCCAAAATCTCGTTGGCTAAGGCGTCGAATTCCTGTCGAGTAAAGCGATTGGACTGAATAGTTTTCTCAATTTCGGGCTCTACATCCCGCGCGTAAGTGCCTGCCATGGTTGCCGACTTAGCCCGGGCAGAGATAATGGCTGAGGCTCCAGCCGCAAATAGAGCAGCGCCAATTGCTACGAGCCCCAAGAGGATCCAATTGCGCGATCCCAATATAAATATCAGCGCCAACAACGCCAGACCAAGCAGGACGCCTAAAGAACAACCTAATCCAAATGCTGATTCTGCGGCACCAGCGCCGGCCTGGACCAGATTCTGGTTGGCATCTCGGATCATTTGGGACGCTTTTTCTCTGCTTCTGGAAGCCATATCGGAAGGAGATACCGGCGCGCCACAGGCGGGACAGATGGATTGATCCGGGCGGATGCTGGCGCCACAATTCGGACATTGAAGGCGGTTATCAACAGCGTCCGAAGACATCTCAATCACTCACCTTTTCCGTTCTGGACCTGCACCGAGAAGCTCCCGTCGCCCACCCGCACGCCCAGGTCTTCGCCGGGTTCCACCTGGTGGATGCTGCGGACCAGCTCACCGCTGGACTTGGAAACAATAGCGTAGCCGCGCTCCAGCACCGCCAGGGGGCTCAGGGCATTCAATCGCTGCTCGAAGCCAAGCAGGTGAGTGCGCTGCAAGCGGATGCGGTGGTACAGACCAGTCCCGGCGCGGCGGGCTAAATCGTCCAGGCGCTGGCGGTCGCTGCGAATGCGGGGAAGCGGGGAATGGAGGCTCATCCTGTTACGCTCGACATCCAGCTCCCATCGCAATCTTGATAAACAGGATTGGATGGAACGCTGAGCGTGGGCAGTGTATTCGGTCAGCAACGCCTGAAGGTCGTCCCGATTCGGCGTGGCCAGTTCGGCGGCCGCCGTAGGGGTAGGCGCCCGCAGGTCGGCGACAAAGTCGGCGATGGTGAAATCGGTCTCATGACCCACGCCGGCAATAACCGGAACCTGGGAGGCAGCGATAGCCCGGGCTACCCGTTCGTCGTTGAACGCCCAGAGATCCTCGATGGAGCCGCCTCCCCGGGCCAGGAGAATGACATCCAGAGGGACATATTGGTTGAGCGCGTGTAGAGCGGCGACGATTCCCGCAGGAGCTTCAATGCCCTGAACTGCGGTCGGCGCCAGGATGACCTCCACCGACGGGTAACGGCGGCGCAAGGTATTGAGGATATCTCGCAAGGCTGCGCCGGTCGGAGAGGTCACCAAGCCAATGCGGCGCGGCCAGCGGGGAATGGGCCGTTTGCGGGCCTCGTCAAAGAGACCCTCCGCCTCCAGGCGAGTTTTGAGCCGGAGGAATTCCTGGAAGAGAGCGCCTTCCCCGGCCGGCCGGATCGAATCGGCGTAAAGCTGGTACACGCCGTTCGGCGCATAAATGCTGATTCCTCCGTGAACCTCCACCGCATCGCCTTCATTGGGAATAAAGGTCTGGCGCATAACCGTGCTACGCCACATGACACAGCGCAAGGCGGCGCCAGCATCCTTAATCGTAAAGTAGAGGTGCCCGGAACCAGGGCGAGAGACATTCGAGACCTCGCCTTGAACCCAGAGATCCTGTAATCGGCTATCGCTCTCAATCAGTTCGCGCAGATAATCGGTGAGGTCGGATACTGACCAGGTGGGAGGCTGGAATAGGGGCAGCTGGCTCATGATCTTCATCGATACGCGGCATGGAACCTTGGGAACATTTTAATAAATAGACGCGGCAAATAGGATACTCCGCTTCGGGTAGCCTGTCAATCCGGCTATTCCGAAAAAAGGGATTGTTTGCTACAATAAAAGATAATACGTAATGCGTGCTGCGTAAGAAGATCCCATGCTCCTGTTACGAATTACGGATTACGTCTCTTTTAGAAAAGGGCGTTTATTGCACGCCTGAGGCTTGGGCGGAGTCGAACCTTGTGAAGTACATTTGGTCTCCTTGGCGCATGACATATATCGAAAAGCAAAAAGATGACGAAGCGTGCGTGTTCTGCAGTGCGCAGGCGAAGCCCGACGGCTCAGAGAACTTGATTGTATTTCGTGGCCAGCGGGCTTTTGTTATTTTAAACCGCTACCCCTACACCAGCGGACACCTGATGGTGGTGCCGAACGTGCACAAGCCCTCTCTGGAAGACTTGAACGCCGAGGATCGGGCCGAGATGATGGAGCTGTCAACGGAGTGCATCCAGGTGCTGCGGGAGGTCTACCACCCGGAGGGTTTCAATGTTGGCATTAATATCGGTGAGCCGGCGGGGGCGGGCATCGCCGACCACGTACACCTGCACGTGGTGCCGCGTTGGATGGGAGACACAAACTTCATGTCCTCCTTAGGGCGGAC
>DATCIL010000339.1:0-1126 GCA_036507795.1 Anaerolineales bacterium
GCTACAAGAGGTGCGGGATGCGGCGAAGATTTATGCGGCCACCGCGCTGCAGCTACTCGGCTAAGAGTCTGTCCGAGTAATCATCGACTTTTTCTAGACAATGTTAATGAACTGATGTTTTGGAGCGCTCACGGGGTGCTAACGGGGTCCGACTTCTACGGCTCAACAATCTTTGTTTGGCAGCGGGGAGGGAAGATATCCCGGCACGACCCCGAATACAATAGAAACAATAAAATGAAGTCTGACGCCCATCCTGACATGCAGATACATATTGGCCAGCACCGGCGAAACTGGGAAGTAGAGACAATAAAATCACTATAATGAAGCCTGACACCGTTTATTAATCTGACAATTTCTTGCTGATTATTTTGATTGATTTGGATTGAGGAATGCCGGGGCGGGTGATTCCGTCCCGGCATTTTTATTTACACCAATTCGGTAGCGGCGAGTCTGACATGTTCGGCGGCGACTTGCTGGCACTTTTCATTGGCCGCGGCAATCAGAGCGCCGCGGGCGAGGTGGTTAGCCCTTCGTAAGAGACCAGCTGAGCCTTGCTGAATAGCGGTGATGGCTGGCGCCGAGAAGAGCTGGGTTTTCACTCCGGCGATGGTGAGGTGATGGGCGAGGTATTGTTGCATCTGCTCGGTGTCAATGCCTTCGAGATGGCTCCTGGCCACGATGCGTGAAGCGAGCGGCAAGGAGGAGCGGTACTGGAGGAGATCGAGCAGATTATTCTGGCCCGAGAGGATCACGGGCAGATGGGGTTTGGAGTCGGCTTCGAACTGGCAGAGGGTGTGCAGTTCGGCGAACACGTCGAGCCGCAGAAGGCTGGCCTCATCGATGATGAGCAGCGGTTGGATTTTCTTGTTGACGAGCTCGTAGATCCCATGGCGAATGATGCGCAGGAGAGCGGCACGGGAAAAGCTTTTGGTTTCCACGTCGAGGGCGGCGGCCAGTTGGCGGTAGGTTTCCAGAATCGAGCCGGCTGAAGCGGTGATCCAAAGGGGATGGTACTGCGAGGGATGAAGCCGGCTTGCGGCAAAGCGCAGGGCGGTGGATTTTCCCGCGCCGACCTCACCGGTGAGAAGACCGATGGCGCCTAGCCGCAGCACATAGTCAAAGCGCT
>DATCIL010000340.1:0-1825 GCA_036507795.1 Anaerolineales bacterium
GATCTTGAAGAGGGCTAAAACCTGCTGTAGGTTCTGCCATGTTCGACTGCTACCGACTTCGGACTTCAATAAGCGAGCGCGGTTGTACGTCGCAACTCACTGCTGTCCAAATTAGCGGCCTAGCTGAGATGTGGAAGGCGAAGGGCACTACGGCCGGTGAGAGGCTGAGCTCCTGATAGGCTGGATTGGGTTCGCGCAAGAACCAATTCAACGTCAGGAGACTCAACCTATGTACAAAGTATGCAGCATTTTCGCGCAGGTGTTGAAGCTGTTTTCGCGTGGGGATTTCGAGAAGGCGGTGAAGGAGCACAAGGCCGAGCGGCACGCGCGGGGTTTCACCAGTTGGGGCCAGTTCATGGCGATGCTTTTTTGCCAGTTGGGACGGGCGCATTCGTTGCGCGAGATTTGCGGCGGTCTGGCGTGTTGTGAGGGGCAGTTGAAGCATCTGGGAGTGCCGGTGGCGCCGAAGAAATCCACGCTGGCCTATGCCAATGAGAATCGGCCGTGGGAGTTGTACCGGACGGTGTTCGAGCAGACGCTGTTCCAATGCCAGGAACTGGTGCGAAGCCAGGGCGGGCGGAAGAAGTTCCGTTTCAAGAACAAGCTGATGAGCCTGGATGGGAGCATCATCGACCTGTCGGTGAGCATGTTCGACTGGGCGAAATTCCGGCGGACCAAGGGCGCGATCAAGCTGCACCTGCTGCTGGACCACGATGGCTACCTGCCGTCGTTCGCGGTGGTGACCGAAGGCAAGACCAGCGAGATCAAGGTAGCGCGCACGCTGCGGTTCGCGCCGGGCACGATCCTGGCGATTGACCGGGGCTACGTGGATTACGAGTGGTTTCGGGAACTGACGCGGGAGGAAGTGTACTTCGTGACGCGGATGAAGGAGAAGGCCGTTTACGAGGTGCAGGAAGAATTGCGGGTTCCGCAAAACAGCAACGTAGTAGGCGACCAGATCATCTGCTTTTCCCGGCTGGCGCGGGAGGGAGAAGAGCCAGTGCTGTTCCGGCGCGTAGAGATTTGGGATGCGGAGAAACAGGAGTCCATCGTGTTCCTCTCCAACCTGCTGGGCTTCGGCGCGACGACCATCGCGGCCATCTACAAGGACCGCTGGCAGGTGGAATTGTTTTTCAAGGCGCTGAAGCAAACGCTGAAGATCAAGACGTTTGTGGGGACCAGCGCCAATGCAGTCCGGACCCAGGTGTGGATCGCTCTGATCGCGATGCTGGTGCTGAAGTACCTGCAACTGAAATCGACGTTCTCCTGGTCGTTGTCGACGCTGGCGGCGCTGCTGCGGCAGCAACTGTTCTTCTATCGCGATTTATGGGCCTGGCTAGACGATCCATTTCAGGCCCCGCCGGCGCTGGCCGGCGTGCACGACAACGCGCAACAGCTTGCGATCTCATGGTAGGCACAGTTGGACAGCAGAAAAACGGACCATGGGAGCAACATTGATTTCAGGGGGGGTTCTGAAACAGTAATTCGGACAGCAGCCTAACAGGGATCACGAGAGGTACTTACTTCCGCCCGGGTCGAAGCGCGGCCGCGCATCCAGGCGTAGAGTCGGGTTTATGCCCGCGTTTTCAATGTGCGGAAAGCCGGCAAACAGCTAATTGGGACACGAATGATAACGCGCCACGTCCACATGGGTATAAGACTTCCCCTCACCCGATCATAGTAAACACCGGACAATCCAATTCTAGAGATGACAGGCAGCGTTTTAGGCGGGCTTAGAAGAAGACCCAGACCGACTGCTGCAATAATCCAGAGCAACATACAAGCCAGCAGTGGACCAAGGGTATTCATCACCAGCACCAGGTTC
>DATCIL010000341.1:0-4018 GCA_036507795.1 Anaerolineales bacterium
TTGGGGAGAGCGGGGGAGCTGGGGAGCGGCAGGCGTAAGCCAATGCGGTCTGGATATCCGCCTACGTTAGTTGGGGATCGTTCTCAATAATTTCCTGGTGAGCGTTGGACCGGGAAACCGTACGTTTTCCAATTATTGCAGAGCTTTTTCTCGGTAAGGATGGCAGAAATGAGAGTTATCGAAATAGCAAAGACGAGAACGGTTTGCCTTTCAGAGCTGCTTAGGCGTGAAACGTGATACGTAAAGCGTGATGCGTAAAACGTGATACATAACGTGCATCGGACAGTTTTCGCTGCAGGCGGTTCGCTGGATGAGTAGTTGCGCACTTTGCAACGTATCGAAACCAAGAACCGCGGCCAAAACGTGGTTTCGATATGCTCCTTAAAGGGGCCAAAGTCGGCTGCCGACATGCGCCGGCGGAAGAGAGAGGGGGAATGTGATATGGGTGCATCTCTGAAACTGTGAGAACATTTGAGCTAACAAAACTTGACAAAAACAGAACCTCCATGCAAAGTAGGAATCTTAGCCCAGATTCCACTCACCATGGAGGTTACGATGGAATTGTGCCATAAGAATCCTGCTTTGCAAAGCCCCGCCCTTGAGAAACTGGGACAATTTGTCCTGGAATGGCGGACACGCTGGGCAACGAGCCCGCCGGACTTCGAACGCTTTGAGCACGAATTGCATGAACGGATCATGACCCTCGAGTGCGAATGGTTGACGGAAGAATTGGCTCGCTATGATGTCGAAGCCGAGCAGATTGAGGTGGGTGGAATAACCTACCGCCAGGCGTTGACCTCGTCGGAAACGTATCTGTCGGCGGCTGGTCCGCTCACGGTCGAGCGGCATCTGTATCGTCCTGCCGGGCGGGGGAGCAAAAGTATCTGTCCCTTGGAGTTGCGCGCCGGGATCATCCGCGGCTACTGGACGCCGCGTGCGGCTCGGCAAGCGGCTTTTGCCCTGGCGCATTTGACCCCCGGCGACAGTGCAGGCCTGTTTGCGGAACTGGGCGGGATGCGGCCTAGCCGGCCCACTCTGGACCGGCTGCCCAAAGAGTTGTCTGCCCATTGGGAAGTCCATCGCCAGGAGTGGGAGGCGGCCTTGCGTGCGGAAGAGACCCTTCCCCACGAAGCCAGGGTGATCGCCATTTCGGTGGATGGCGTGACGCTGCGCATGAAAGGCGACGGGCGGCAGGCTAAACGAGATCAACCGGGCAAGCACGCCAGTGGCCCGGCCGGACAGCGCGAAGCCGGTTGTGGGACCGTGGTGCTGTATGATGCCGAAGGAGTACGACTGCAAACGCTCCGCTATGGGCGCATGCCGGAACGGAGAAAGGCGACCCTTCAGCAGCAACTGGAGACGGAAGCCAGCCGTGTCTTGGCCCTCCAGCCGGATTTGAAGCGGGTGTTGTTGGCGGATGGGGCCGAACCCAACTGGAGCCTGCTGTCCGAAGTTGAGCAGGCCTGCGGCCCACCCTCCCAGCCCAGTGTCGCAATTGTGGACTTTTACCATGCCTGTGATCACCTGAAGGAAGGCTGTGATGCCGCCTGGGGGGAGAGCACGCCCCGCAGTAAAGCCGAGTTCGAGCGGTTGAAAACTTTGCTCAAAGAAGACGATGAGGGGGTTGACCGCCTCATTCGCATGTTGAAGTATCACCGTGGCCGAGCACAGGGACGCAAGCGAAAACGATTGGAGACCCAGTTGACCTACTTCCGTAACCAACGACATCGCATGGGCTATGCCGAATATCTTCGCCAGGGCCTGCCCATTGCCAGTGGGGTGATCGAAGCCTCCTGCAAAACCCTGGTCACTCAGCGCTTGAAGCAATCGGGTATGGCCTGGACCCTGACGGGCGGACAGGCCATCTTGACCTTGCGCAGTCTGATCCAAAGCGACCGCTGGCAACCAGCCTGGGAATTGCTGCGCGCTGACTTTCGCATACCAGTTACCGTGTGCCACGCCCAGGCCACTTTCCCAGCAACCTCCCGCCAAGGACAATCTCAGCGACTGCATCAGATTATTGACCAGCTTGATTTCACGACTCTACCCTTGGCAGGATGATACGAACATTTGTGCTCACAATTTGGGAGATGCACCCATGTGATATTGTGATAGTAATCTCAAGGAATGTTTGTTAAAATTAGTTGCGTTCTCTACAATTAATATCCTGAAAATAGATGAACAACTACGCTGACCTCGAGATACGGATACTTGGGCTGCAGAGCGAAGGCTACCCGGTGGAGTTGACGCTCAACTACGAGCAAGAATTTCCGGGCGGATACCTCGATCCGGACTGGTTGCCCTGGGTAGCGAGCGGCACGCCAGCCGAGGACGGCGAACGCCTGTTTGCCTGGCTTTTTGCCGACGAGCGCATTAAAAATGCCTGGGCGGAAACACGCGGCCAGCAGCCGCAAAGGCGCATCCGCCTGCGGATCGACGCGGCGGCGCCCGAGCTGCACACCATCCCCTGGGAATTGCTGCGCGACCCCGGCGAGGGCAGCGCCCCGCAGGACCTGGCGGCAGGGACAGCCACGCCTTTCTCGCGCTACCTGGCCGGTCGCTGGCAACCGGGCGCACCCATTCTCCAAAGACCGATCAAGATCCTGGTGGCTATCGCCAACCCGGATGACCTGGGCAAATTCGGCCTCAGCCCTGTCGATATCGACCAGGAATGGGACCTGATCCAAAAGGCGACCGAGGGCCAGGAGATCCAGCTGACCCTGCTGCAACAGCCCTGCACGCTGCCAGGCATGGAACTGGCATTGAAAGACGGGTTCCATATCATCCACTTCGTCGGCCACGGCGCCTATCACAGCAAGGAAAACCGGGCAGTGCTTTTCATGGCAGACGAGGCCAACCAGGCCAGCCTGGTCCCAGACCAGGAGTTCGCCGGGATGCTGGCCCGCCAGCTGGCCGACGCCACGATGCGCTCAGACGATAAGCCGCGCCTGGTCTTCCTGGCGAGCTGCCAGACCGCCGAGCGCAGCCCGGCAGACGCGTTTCGCGGGCTGGCGCCGCAGCTGGTAGCTGCCGGAATGCCGGCGGTCCTGGCCATGCAGGAGCTCGTACCCGTGGACACCGCCCGCCAGTTTGCGGCGACCTTCTACCGCCGCCTGCTCAAGCACGGCCTGGTAGACCTGGCCAGCAACGAGGCGCGCTCCAGCGTAATTTCAGCCGGGTTGGCCGGTGAAGCCATCCCGGTCTTGTTCAGCCGCCTGCGCGGAAACCGGGTGCTGGGCCAGCGGGGACGGATCAGCAGCGCACGGGAAAAAATGTTCTGGCCTTTCCTGTTGGAAAACGTCCTGCGCGGGCAGTGCACACCATTCCTGGGGCCTGGGGTCACCAGCGGTTTACTACCCGATCGTGAAACCGTGGCCAGAAAGCTGGCAGAGAAATATGGCTATCCGCTCCGTGATCCGCATAACCTGGTGCGGGTCGCCCAATTCATGGATATTTACAGCCCGGGATCGTCACGCAGCGAATACCAGCGCATCCTGCAGCGCGGCCTGTTCAGCCATTTGGACATCAAACCGGACAGGGAGCAAAAGGAACGCTTTAAAAATGCTACCTTCACAGAGACAGCCGAGGCCTTAGCCTGGGCAGAAAGAGTCCTGGAACTGCAGGAAAACGAAACCCATCACCTGTTGGCCGACCTGCGACTGCCGCTTTACGTGACCACCAATTTCGACAACTTTATGTACGAAGCGCTGAAACACAAAGGAACCGCGCCGCGGCGGGTGGGCCCGCGGTGGCAGCAGCCCGAAGCCGGCAGCCCGCAATACGTGCTCACGCCAAAACCGACTCCCGAGCAGCCGGTGGTTTTTCACCTGAACGGCCATGACGGCGACCCCGAACAGTTCGCGCACCTGGTCTTATCCGAGGACGATTACCTGGCTCACGTCGTACGGCTAAGCCGCGACCAGGAAACGATCCTGCCAGCGAACCTGCTCGGCTTGCTGTCCAGCCACAGCTTCATCTTTCTGGGATTTCAACTCGACGATTGGGAATTCAGGAGCAT
>DATCIL010000342.1:0-2370 GCA_036507795.1 Anaerolineales bacterium
GGTCCGTGAAAACGCTCGTCGTAGTTTACCGGTTTGTAGGGCGGACGGTTGTCGTTGGGATCGCCAGAAGGCGGAAACTCTGAAGGTACGTCCCAGATCAAGGTTGAGGGAGTCCAGCCCTGCTCAAACGCCGCTAAATAGGTCAGCGGTTTTATTGCTGATCCTGGCTGGCGGGGGCTGACTGCCATGTTCACTTGCCCATCAATGTCCTCATCGTAAAAATCGGCTGAACCGACCATCGCCAGGATCTCACCGGTTCCCGGTCGGATCGCAACAAGCGACCCATTAGAGACATCCCGGTCGGCAAGAGAGGTGACCTGGTCCGCGATGATTTCCTCGGCAACATCCTGTAATCCCGGATCCAATGTGGTATAGACCGAAAACCCGGAGCGGTAGATTGTTTGAGGGTCGTACTGCGCTTCCAGCAGGCTCCGAATGTAATGTACCCAGTGAGGATAACGGATCTCAATATCCGCCGGCCTGAAATCATAATTCTCCAATTCTTTAGAGGCATTGGCTACCGACAATGCGTCAATACAAACTCGCTGAGGGCTGTTGCTCACATAAATGCAACCCTGCTCCTGGCTTGCCTGGTACATAAGAAATAGCGCCTGTTCGTATCGACGAAGGGTAACTTCTCGATTATTGTAAACGTCGTAGACCGACGGGGCCTGGGGTAATCCGGCCAGGAAGGCCGCCTGCGGCAGCGTCAACTTATCAGCGGATGTGCCAAAATATGTCTGGGCGGCAGCTTCGATCCCATAGGCCAGGTTACCATAATAGATCTCATTTAAATACAATTCCAGGATTTCATCTTTTGAATAGCGCCGCGTAACCTCGGCGGCCAGGATCGCCTCGCGCACTTTGCGCTGATAAGTCTGTTCGCCTCGCTCCTCCGGGCTGAATAACAGGGCGCGCGCCAGCTGCTGGGTGATTGTGGAAGCCCCCGAAACCGTTTCTCCACTCTGGTAATTTTGCACAAAAGCCCGAAGGATTGCAAAAGCGTCGAAACCAGGATGGCTGTAGAAATCTTTATCTTCCGTAGCAATGGTTGCTGCCACCACATAAGGAGAAATTTTGTCCAGACGGACGTAGGTCCGTCTTCCCGCTGTTGGATCTAGGATCTCATAAAGCACATTTCCATTCCTATCCAGGATCCGGGTGGTTTCAAATTGAGCCGCGTTTTCGCGTAAGGCATTGACATCGGGCAGCGTGGCGGCAATTGTGTAATACTGGTAGACCAGGAAGGAGCCAGCCCCCAGTACCGCAACCACAAGGAAGAATAAGCCTACGATGGCCAACCTCAACAAACAACCTAAGCCTTTTCGCCAACTTATCGGCCGGTCAAAAGCGGGGGCGGCTGGCTGGACTGGCGGCGCGTATGCCGGCGCTCGTAGAGATGGTCTTTGGCTGGCCGGCGACCCGTACGCGGCTGGCGAAACCCGGGTTGCGTCAACATCAATCTCGTTCACCCGGCGCGGCAGCGGCATGCCCGATAAATCCAAAGCCGGCCGGAAAGATGGCGGTGTCCTGTTTTGAGGCGGTGGCGGTGCCTCATCAATATGGCCTTCGTCCTGTGAAGAAGGACGGGTATCATCTAATGATCGATCATCGGGCAAAGCGATCGCAGCCGAAGGTTGTGTATCTACAAGATTGTCTTGAAGAGTCTCCTGCTCGGGATCCTCGATTTCGGGATACGTTTCCAGTGAGGCAGCCCCATGATCCTCGGCTGATGAGTCCTCAGAATCGTTTTCCTCCCACCCATCGGGGATGGGTTCAGAAATCCGGGAATCATCCTGGTCCAGAGGCAGATCCTCAGGCAGATTTTCAGCTGCTTCCTCAGCTTCGCTGATCAAGCGCCGGAAACGGTCGCTCGGATTCTCATCAACGGGATGCGGCATCCGCTCAGACATAATATCTCAATGACCATTCGAATTGCAGGGTCGGTCCATGCAAGGTTTATACCATCTCATCCGCAGCTTACTCGGATTTGCTCGCCACCAACACGGTCCAGGTCCCGCGTTGGACGACCTCGGACTGCTGGTTTATTACCTCCAATTTGATCTCGACCAGGCCTCCACCAATCCGGCGCAGACTCTTCTTCTCCATCACTTCCATTTCCACGCGGACTGTGTCGCCGATAAAAATTGGATTTAGGAATCGCCACTCATTAACTTCCCGAAAGGTGATGATTGTACCTTCCAGGATGCCGGTTTGAACTGCCAGCCCAGAAGCTATGGAAAGTCCTAACAATCCATGAGCCACGCGCTGCCCAACAGGCGTGTTCTTGCTGTATTCAGCATCCGTGTGGATCTGATTGTAGTCGCCGGATAAACCCGCATAAGCGACGATATCCGCTTCCGTAACAGT
>DATCIL010000343.1:0-2578 GCA_036507795.1 Anaerolineales bacterium
ACAGGCGCATTGAGTGTCGTAGCCGATGCGCTCGATAGCTTATTCGATGGTCTCTCCAATGTCGTTGGTCTGGCAGGTTTGTATGCTGCCTCCAAACCACCAGATGCAGAACACCCTTATGGGCACCGAAAATTCGAAACCATTGCTGCTATCAGCATTTCTATCTTACTTTTTATCACAAGCTGGCAACTGCTGGTGCTGGCCTGGGGACGGTTTCAAAGCAATGTGCGGATTGAGGTTAATTTCTGGGTCGTTGGGGCAATGATCGCGGCAATGTTGATTCAGGGATTTACCAGTTTTTATGAGCTGCGTCAGGGAAGAGAATTGCAGAGTGAAGTTCTGGTCGCCGATGCGATGCACACCCGGGCGAGCATCCTGGTTTCGTTATCGGTCCTGGGCGGTCTGGGATTGATTTTGCTTGGTTTTTCGAGGGCGGATGCATTGCTGGCAGCCTTTGTCGCGATAATGATTGCTAAGATCGGCGTGGATATCTTAAAAGAAAATATGCCGGTGTTGGTTGATCGTGCGGCGATCGATCCTCAAAAAATTGCCAGTGTCGTTAAGCAGGTGGGTGGTGTGCAGACGTTCCACAGGGTGCGCAGCCGGGGAGCAGCAGGCAGTGCAGCTGTGGATCTTCATATTCAAGTGTCGCCAGATTCCACCCTTGAAGAGGCAAATGCTGTTGCCGACGAGGTCCGCAGACGGTTGTTAGCGTTGGATGAAGTTAATGATGTTACTGTCCACCTTGAGGCGCATCGGGATGGCAAATCCGATGCGACCCAAATATTCAGCGCCATCCGGCAGGCTGCGAACGAGTTGGGTCTCGTTATCCATGAAGTCTGGGTGCATTCGATGGACGGGAAACTAACCGCGGAGATTCATGTAGGCGTCAATCTAAACGCCACATTGGGTGAAGCGCACACCCAGGCAGATCAGCTGGAGCATGCGATAAAGGAGCGCTTGCCGCAGATCGTCGGCGTTCACACGCATCTGGAACTGGCGAGCAAGGACATTCTAGTAGCCGATGAAGTATCGGATGAGTTCAACAAATTCGTGAGAAATGAGGTTGAGCAGGTGGTCAGAGAGTTCCCGGCCCTGGGGCATCCGCACAACATCATTGTAAAACGAAACCGGTCTGCCGGTAATAATCTGTTTATATCCTTGGAGTGTACGTTAACGGCTGAGACACCCATTACCCAGGCGCACGAGCTGGCATCTGCTGTTGAGGGGGAAATTCGGCGCCGGCTGCGCCGGGTCGCAGATGTTTCCGTACATTTGGAACCACCAGGAGAAGCATAACGAGCCGGCCATCGAAACAACGCTCCAGCCGCCGTCCTCGGCGGCGTCCGGCCAGATTGCGCCATGAGCGCAGCGGCGATGGCGCTGTGAGTGATTCTCTCGTGTCCAGGAGGCGTACATGGATTACACTTCGCTAAAGCATGCTCTGACCGAGATCTATCCGCCCGACAGGCTTTTAACGCTACCCGCCCAACTCGCTCCCTTTGAGTCGGATGCGCTCACCTCCTTTCGTGCGCGGCCCAGGGCTGTAGTTCTGGTAGAATCGCAAGAAGAAGTCATTGAGACGGTGCGCCTGTGCCATCGATATGAAGTGCCATTCGTGGCCCGTGGGAGTGGAACCAGTCTCTCAGGTGGTTCCTTACCGGTTCAAGAGGGGATTGTTATTGCCTTAAACCGCCTGAACCGCATCATCCATTTGGATCCAGAGCAGCGCATCGCGGTTGTTGAAGCCGGGGTCATTAATTTGGACGTGAGTAAAGCGGCAGACCCTTACGGGCTTTATTTTGCGCCAGACCCATCCAGCCAGTTGATCTGCACAATCGGCGGAAACATTGCATTCAATTCTGGCGGCGCCCATTGTCTGAAGTACGGAATGACGAGCAATCATGTCCTGGGTTTAAAGGTAGTATTGCCGGATGGAGAAGTCGTTCAATTGGGCGGCGACAGCCTGGAAAGCGTTGGACCGGACCTGGTCGGATTCTTTGTCGGTTCCGAGGGCCTGTTCGGCATCGCTTTGGAAGCGACGCTGAGGCTCATGCCAAAGCCGGAAACCTTCCGAACAGTGCTGGCAGCTTACCAATCACTTGAAGCTGCTGGCCGGGCAGTAGGGATGGTCGTAGCGGCAGGTTTGCTCCCAGGCGCCATGGAAATCATGGACAGGCTGGCGATTAAAGCGGCAGAAGCCGCGGTGCGGGCGAACTACCCAGCCGGAGCAGAAGGATTGCTGATCATGGAACTGGATGGGGAAACAGATGTGGTGGAGGTGGATTTCCCCATCCTTTTAGACCTAATCCAGAAATCAGGGGCGTATGAGGTAAGGGTTGCCCAAGATGCAGATGATCGCCAGCGTATCTGGAAGGGTCGCAAGAGCTCCTTTTCGGCGGTTGGCCGGTTGAGTCCGGACTACATTGTCAACGATGGCGTGGTCCCGCGCAGCCGTTTGGGCGATGCTCTCGCAGAAATCCAACGGTTGAGCAAACAATATGATATCCCCGTGGCGAACGTTTTTCATGCTGGCGATGGAAATCTGCACCCGCTGATTCTGTTCGATGGAAGGCAG
>DATCIL010000344.1:0-2064 GCA_036507795.1 Anaerolineales bacterium
TCAGGCTGGTAAGCGTGGATGGTTTTGCGCAGCTCCTCCTCACCCAGCAGATCGCTTTTCAAGCGCTTGGCACTGATCACTGACAGGTTGGGTGGGACCAATAGCCTGAACCGGAAGGCAAAGATGGGCATGTCGGTTACCATCCAGCGGGTTTCCGGGGCATAGACCTCGACAAACCGATAAACGTCTTCTTTTATGGGGCTGGCACGAAGCGGCGCATCCACCCGATTGGCGCCGCTTTCTAATCCGGGCAGAATATCGGGCACCTGGTCGTAGAGCACCAGCCCCAGCGCCGCTAAGGAAAGCGCGGCCAGAAGACTGTAATGATCCCGAATGTCCCGCTTTTGGATGATTTCCGGCATAGAACGAAACGCTTCGCCTACGGCAATTCCTGCCAGCATGGCGGCCGGTATGGTTACCAGGAGCTGATGGTGGTACCAAACCGGGGTCAGGCGGGCAAGCAGGAGATAGGCGATCCCCATCCAGGCGACCAGGTAGAGGGCAAGCCAGCGCTTCCGGAGCAGCGTATAGAGCACGCCCAGGGAAGCGAGGGCCAGCAGAGGCACGGAATCCCCCAGGTGGTAATTTATGGTAAAGATTTCCCTCCGGATAGCAGCGGAAGCTCCCAGGTGCGACTGGTAAAGTTGAGGGAGGTTGCCCAGCCCGACCAGGCCAAACGCCAGCGCAAGCGTAACCGCTGCAAAGGTCCCTGCCCATAACAAACCGGGTCGAAGCAGGCCGCGGAGTCTTACGTTCCGGCGCAACCGGCTTAACTCCGCAAGGAGGATCCCAGTCAGGATGATCGGGATCAGGAAAGCAGTAAACAGCTTGATCAGGATTGAAATGCTCAGGGCCAGCGCGGACAGGACAAGCCAGATCCATCCCCGCCGGTGATGCCAGCCTACGAGCGCGAGCAGGGAGAGTATAGCGAAGGCCAGGGAGGGCAGGCCCGCCATAACGGCTACGCTGAGCGGCAGGTAGAACGGCAGCAAAACGATCAGGAGGGCTCCGGCCACGGCGCTCGCCCTTCCCGACACGCTGCGTAAAAACTGGCAGCAAGCCCAAAACAGCCCCGCGGATAGCAGCAGAACCGCAAGCCGGGTGATGTTGACCTGCAGTCCGATTAGCCGGAACACAGCCACAATAAAATGAGTCAGCAGTGGAGGCTGGTCGCTCCACACCTGGCTATAAAGGGGATAACCGCGCAGCACGAGCATGGCCTTCATCAGCTCAATGCCCTCGTCGCCATCGAACTGAAATTTATCCCGGAAAGGGTAGAAAAGGAGCGTTACAGCAATGAAAATGAGCGGCAGGGATACTGGCAGAAGCACACGCTTGAGGTCGAAGGATGCTCTACCTGCCCAGCTGTTTGACGACAACGTAGAGGGCTCCTTTCCGGCCAACCTGGAATATTTGATGAGCGTCCGGAAAAAGGGTTTCATCTTTATTGTGACGGGTGGATAAGATCGCAAAATCGACGGGTTTGGGATCATCCCTGTATTCACGCCGGTATTCGTAGACGACCAGATCCGGGCGTATGTAATTCCTGACGACATGATCGGGACCCCAGACCACGATACTGGCATTCTGGGGCGCTACCTGATTGAGGTAGTCCACGGCTTCACGGTAGGATGTGGCCCAATAATCCATCTCATAGCTCCGAAAAGCGCCCCGGATTCCTCCAGTGAAGAGATTGTAGTAGACGTACTGGTAAGGATGCAGGCTGATGTCCCAATAGAGATTAGGGAGGAGCAGGGCAGCAAGCACCAGGGCCGAAATCAGCGGTTTTCTTAGATAATCAAACAAGGCTCCCAGGCCAAAGGCAGAAAACAGGAAAATCGGTGGGACGATGAAGAGAAAGTGGCGGAAATTATCGTAAAGCGTAGGTTGAAAGAGGACGGCGGCAAGCACCGGCACGAACAGCCAGGCAGCCAACAGGGCGAGCAGTTCGCCGCTCAACTGCTTCCTAAGGAATTTGCTCACAGCAAGGATGATGCCGGCGGCGAACAGGAGCAGGGCCGGTTCCGTGAACTGGGCCAGGAGGAGGGCCGGCAAGTAGGTGCG
>DATCIL010000345.1:0-2903 GCA_036507795.1 Anaerolineales bacterium
ATGGCAAGCACGATGACCTGCCCGAGCAGGCATTCATGATGGTAGGCTCCATCGAGGAAGCCGCCGAGCAGGCCGAACGGATGGCGGCGGAAGGTTAAAGAAAATATGCCGGTTCGTTGTGAAATTGTCTCGCAGGATCGCCTGGTCTGGGAGGGAGATGCAGATATGGTGATCGTTCCCGGCGAGGCCGGCGATATGGGCATCTTGCCCAACCATGCGCCCCTGTTGTCGACTCTCAGGTATGGCATCCTCACGGTTCGTTACCAGGGCCGGGAAGAGGTTTTTGCCATCGCGGGCGGCGTGATCGAGGTTCAGCCCGACATTGTTACCGTCCTGGCGGACGCGGCGGAGAGTGTTGCCGAGATCGACGTCGCTCGCGCCCAGGAGGCCCGCGAACGGGCCGAAAAGATGCTTGAGGAGGGTCCGCCTCCGGACAGCGATCAATACCTGCGGATGGAGGCTGCGCTGCGCCGTTCCGAATTGCGCCTGGCAGCCGTAAGGCGCTACCGCGGGCAACGTTCTCGTCTCCCAGGAATGGGTGAGGAAGAATCTGGCTGAGTACTCTATGGCAGTTTTTTCCAAAGACATAGGCATTGACCTGGGAACGCTTTACACGCGCATCGCAGTAGGCAGCAGCGTCGTTCTCCAGGAGCCCTCTGTCGTAGCGATCGCCATCGATGAACAGAAGATCGTCGAGGTGGGCGAGGAAGCGCACAGGATGTTGGGGCGCGTGCCCGAGTCCATTGAGGTCACCCGGCCCCTGATGAACGGCGTAATCGCCGATTACGAAGTAACCGAGAAACTGCTGGAATACTTTATCAGGAAGGTCAGTGGTTCGGTCCGGTTTTTCCGGCCACGGGTCATGGTCACCGTTCCTTACGGTGTAACGAGCGTCGAGAGCCGGGCGGTGCATGAAGCCGCTCTGCAGGCCGGCACCCGCGACGCCTTCCTGATCCAGCAACCCCTGGCAGCAGCCCTGGGCGTTGATCTTCCCATCGGCACGCCGTCCGGCAACATGATCCTGTGCATGGGGGGCGGTACTACCCAGGCCGCCGTGTTGGCCATGTACGGTATCGTCGCTGCCGACAGCCTGCGGGCCGGCGGATTGTACCTGGACGAAGCCATCATCGCCTACGTTCGCAAGAAATACGGCCTGATCATCGGGCAGTCGACGGCCGAGCAGCTCAAAATCAAAATCGGCGCTGCGGTGCCCCAGGAGGAGGACCAGACCCTTGAATTGCAGGGCCAGGATCAGGTCACCGGGCTGCCAAAGCCCCTGGCCCTGACCAGCGACGAAATCGTGGAGGCCTTGCGCGATCCGCTCAAAGATTTCGTTGAGACCGCCCGCCGCGTATTAGAAAAGACGCCGCCTGAGCTGGTCTCCGACATCATCGACCGCGGCGTGGCGCTTTGTGGAGGCGGCGCTTTGCTGCGCGGCATCGACAAGCTCATGACCAAGGAGCTGGGCATCCCGGCTTACCTGGTGGATAACCCCTTGACCTGCGTAGCCGAAGGCGCGGCACTGGCTCTCGACCCCAATATTTATCCGAAAGTAAAACGGAACCTGCCGGTGTCGTGAGGGTTTCTTGGCGTCTGCGGCGCACCAGGTAATCCGTATTGCGTATTGCGTAGTTCGTAACGAATCTGCTTACGGATTACGCAATCCGTTTTACGCTTGTCTTGGAATCGAAAACGGGCCGGAAACCAGCTCGTCTCCTATGAGCAGTTCTACAGGTAATACGTCATGCGCTGCAGGTGGACTGCAGGGTCGATATGCTGCAGCCGCACATCGGGGGGAACGTTCAGGCTGACCGGCGCGTAGTTCAAGATTGCCTTTACTCCGGCATCGGCCAGCTCGTCGGCGACCTCCTGGGCGTTGCTGGCCGGCACGGAGATCATCGCAATCCTGATACCGGCTTCACGGATCTTTTCCGCCATTTGGGAAGCGTCCTGCACGATGAACTCCCCTTTCTTCTGGCCAATCTTTTCGGGATCATTATCGAAGACCATCGCCACCCGGAAGCCGCGGTTGGTGAATCCCTGATAGCGCGCCACTGCCTCGCCGATATCGCCTGCGCCGACGATTGCCATGTCCCAGACGCGATCCACTTTTAGAATCTTTTGAATTTCCTTGCAAAGGTACACGATAGTATAGCCAGTGCCCTGTTTCCCGAATTCCCCAAATTGAGACAAATCCTTGCGGATCTGAGCGGCCGAAATTCCCAGCCGCTCAGCCAACTCCTGAGACGAAGTGATCTGGCGGCCCTCATTTTTCATGCTTTGGAGCGCCCTGAGGTAAAGCGGCAGCCGGCCGACGATGATATCAGGAATTGTCTTTTCTTCGGTATCCATTGGTTCCTCCCGACTGGCGGATGATATAAAATTGTCCTACCAGAATTTTTACCACAAGATGCTCATTTGTGCAAACCCCCACAAGAAAAATACAAACAATTCTCAAAATGACATTTATTTTGTGAAATTCGTGCAATTCGTGGCAGAGACTTTTGCAGCAGCATTCCATGAAGATGATCCATGATTTGCCGTGGAGCTACCGGAGAAGACGCATCGCAAAGTATAATTTGGTCCATGTTTATCGATGAAGCGCGTATTCAAGTCGTGTCTGGCAAGGGCGGGGATGGCGCGGTCCATTTTCGCCGTGAGAAATACGTACCATTCGGCGGTCCTGATGGCGGCGACGGCGGTCGCGGAGGCGACGTCATCCTGGAGGTCGTCCCGACCCTGAACACCCTTTCAAAGTTTCGATACCAGCGCAAATTTAGAGCGCAGGATGGCGCCAGGGGCGGCGGCAGCAACAAGAGCGGCAAATCTGGCGAAGACCTGGTGATTCCGGTTCCGCCCGGTACGGTGGTCTACGATGACGATACGGGCCAGGTGCTAAGCGA
>DATCIL010000346.1:0-1051 GCA_036507795.1 Anaerolineales bacterium
GCGCTTACTTTTCCTCTTCACAGCCTTTGTCGTTATATTTGCACCGTTTATATCAGAATAAACCAGGCCTGTCAAGCAATTAAGGCTGAGATCCGGACATAAATGCTTGACATGGTCTATAATGCGACCATCGTCAGACGAAAACCAAGAAAGTGCAAGGAATTACAGGTACAGGAGTAGAAAATGGAGATCGAGCAACACGAATGGGAAAGCAGCGAAACCTTTTTGAGTGCGTTTGACAGTTTGATCGGGGATGAACGCACCCGCCGCACGTTTCAAGGCGTCATTCACGGCATCATATCTGGAGAGAGTCTGCGCGCAGCGGTGATCGCGCGTTTTTCCCCCCGAAATGGCTGCCATTGCCAACGGGGAGCGTAGGGTAAGACGCATGGCCGAAGGGGTGAGCACCCGACGCAGCCGGCTGGACGCCGACAGTGTGACGAGCGTTCTGAGAGAGCAGGGCGTGGCAAACCTGCGGGATGAAGCGGAACTGGCGTTGGTTCTGGACGGCATGGAGCTGAGGCGAGCGGGAGCCCATGCGCAAGAGTACCTGATGTCGGTCAAGGCCCTAGATGGCAGCCTGGTCAACGGCTACCGCAGCTTCAATGTCCTGGGCATGGGCAAAGAAGCCCGCGGTCTTTTGTATCACAAGCTCTTCAGCAGTAATACCCCGGATTTCAGCAGCGAGAATGTGGAGATCAAAGCCGCCATCAACCAGACCGAACAGGCGCTGATTGATTACCCAGGAGCCAAGACCTGGGTCATGGATATGGGCTTTGATAATGATGACGTTTGGTGGGAGATTTGGAAGCATCCTAACAGTCATATGGTCAACCGGGTGTACCACATGGAGCGCATTGTCGAGTGGCAAACCGCCAGTGGCCAGTGGCAAGAACGCTATTTGGATGCCACCTTCCAGTATATGAAACACCTGGCGACCATCGAAACGGAACTGGAAGTCCGTCTGCAGGGGCAGAAGTACGCCAGGCGTCAAAAAGTGACGGTGGAATTGTCGGCGGTGCCGATCCGGGTTTACCACCCCCAGGACAAG
>DATCIL010000347.1:0-1443 GCA_036507795.1 Anaerolineales bacterium
GCCCAAAGCCGGAAGGTCACATCAGTGCCGCCGCCGGTCGGCCACGGAATGATGAGGCGGATGGGTCGATTGGGGTAATCCTGCGCGCTAACACAGCTCGCGTAAATGAACGGTACGGATAACAATGCCGACAAAAGACGAGGCAATGGGAAGCTCATTTTCTTCATCCTCCTGTAAGAGCGGCATACCAGAGTTGACCACAGGCACACGCTAAACTTCGAGAACACACAGATTTTTTTCGGTTTCTCCTCAGCATGCGTGTCGACTATCGTCGCTTTGACGTCGACCCGCGCTGTCTGTTTATTTTGCAGCTTTTCGGACAGATCTACAACTTCGCTTGAGCAACGGGCGGACCGGGTAATAACGGGCCACCCACCATCCTCAACGGCTTCCTCGCTTAATTCAGACCAGGTGCGTGCATTGACGCATTGGGGGCCGGACATTTACTTGATGCGTATCTTGGCGGCCTTGATTAGCTTGCCCCACTTGGCAATGTCAGACTTAATGACGGACTCAAATTCCTCGGGAGAATTGCCGACAGTCTCCATTCCGGTATTGAAAAACCGCTCTTTTACTTCGGTTTGGTGCAGAATTTGAACGACCTCCTGATTCAGCCTGTTGATGATGGACGCCGGGGTTCCCGCCGGAGCAAACATGCCGTTCACCAATATTGACTCAAATCCCGGAAGGCCGGAGGCAGCAATAGTAGGTAGTGCCGGAAACAGCCGCGATGGCTCGGCGGTGGTCACAGCCAAGGCCCGTAAGCGTTTCAACTTTAGAGGTGCCGCAGCAGCCCCGGCGCTCGCAAATGTCAGCTCCACTTCGCCCCCGAGGAGGGCAAGGACAGCGGGCCCGCCTCCTTTGTAAGGTACCGGCACCATGTTGACCCCAGCCATGGCCTTGAATAGCTCGGCTGAGAGATGAGACGGGCCACCTGCTGATGCTCGCGAATAGTTCAGTTCTCCAGGCCGCGCTTTTGCCAAGGCAATCAGCTCGCGAACAGACTTGACCGGCAGCGAAGGATGCACGACGAGCACACTGGGGGAGCTGTCGGTCAGTGAAATGGGCGCCAGGTCCTTTACCGGATCGTACGGCACGTTATCCTGCAGCAAAGGCAACAGCCAGATGGGGCTGGTAAAAAGCAGCAACGTATGGCCGTCGGGCGGCGATTTCGTCACGATTTGCGCTGCAATTATCCCGCTGGCCCCGCCACGATTGTCAACGATGACCTGCTGTCCGAAGCTGCTGCTGAGGCCTTGTGCTATCAACCGCGCGGCGAAATCGCTGGCTCCCCCAGTGGCCGCCGTGACGATGCGTATCGTCTTGGCAGGATAGGTGGCCTGTGCATATGCTGCGCTGCATCCAACAAACATTATGGCAATCAGGTATGCACCTAATGCTGAATGGTTTTTCGACATGAAAGGCGGCCTTTCTTGGAGACAG
>DATCIL010000348.1:0-5024 GCA_036507795.1 Anaerolineales bacterium
GCGGCGTGCAGATCCAGGCCGGCGAGGCGGGAGAAGGCGGCGACCAGGAGGTGGGCAGCGGGGTAGAAGTCGGCGGGATCGGGACGGCGGGAGTCGAGAATCGTGAGGGATTGAGCGAAGTGGTTGACGTCATCCCATTGCGTGACGAAAGCGTAATGGCGCAGGGTGGGGAGGGAGAGCACGAGGAGGTTGGCGAACAGGACCAGGCAAAGGGGGTAGAGCCAGCCGTAGGATTTCCGCACGTAGAAGATCTCCAGCCAGGCGGCGAGCTGCCCGAGGAGGATGGTTGAAAAGATGCAAACCCAGAAGGCGGCGGGATAGGCGCGGTACAGGCTGACTTCGTAAGCGCCGGAGCCAGGATGGCCAGCGGCGACCCAGGCGGCGCCGGATAGGGCCACGGCGGCGCTGAGCGTGGCGAACCTCGAGACCGGAATGGACAGAGGGTGATTCACGGCAAGATCTCATCCAGGATAGCACTAAAACGAGAGCGAGCTGCTGACAAGGTATAGTTTTGATCGACGAGGGCGCGGGCATTGCGGGAGATCTCGGGGAGGCTTGGACAGCGGAGGGCAGCCAAAACGGCCGCGGCGATTTCCTGCGGGCAGATGCTTTCGAGAACGAAACCGGTATTGTGATGGCTAATGAGGTCGGGAATTCCACCGGCAGTGGAGGCCAGGACGGGCGTACCGCAGCCCATGGCCTCCAAAATCAGGTTGGGGAGCCCTTCATCATAAGATGGCACGACGAGCAATTTCAAGGAACTCAAATAGCCCGGTATCTTCGCGTGGTCGACCCAGGCAAGCCTGGTCACGCGTTCAGCCCAAGGGGCATCGCTCAAGATTTTGCCAACTTGCGCATCCAATATCCCGGCGCCGATGATCAAAAACCGGAGAGCCGGGTTTTTATCCAGAATAAGGGGAATGGCATCCAGAAAATCCAGAATGCCTTTCTCGGCGACGAAGCGGCCGATGAAGCCGACGAGATCCTGGCGTTCTTCTACCGGGTGGTTATTTCTATAAAATTCGGGATGCTCGAGAAACAGGGCGCCGTTAAGCAGTTTCGAACGATAAGGAAGCAGATCTTTGCAGCCGGACAGACGGAAGCTTTCCACGATAATGCCATCCGAAAAGTGGTAGTTGAAGCGGGCAAGGCGGCCGGTCAAGAACGCGAAAAAATTCCCATAATTCATTTTGGCTTTACGCGAATAATCTCCCAGCGCGGCAGTGAGAATACGCTTGCCGAGCAACTTTGCCAGCAAAATGGGGAATTGATAGTAAACGCCCATGGCGCAGTAGACCATGTCGATCTCCCGGCTCAAGCGGATCAGTTTCAAGCCCATCAGAATTTGAGCGAATAGCGCTTTGCAGAGCCACAGCACTGCCGAGAGCCAGGCAGGCTGCCTGGCGTTGAGATAGTGCAGCCGGATGCCAATATCGTGAACTTCGACGTTTTCAGGCCATTTGAAATGGCGAGGAATGCCGCCAGACATGAAATAGATGCGACCGGCAACGGAGGAAAAAACGGAGACGGTTTTATAACTGAAGTCAAATACGTTGGGCGCGGCGAAGGGAAACACGAGGATGGCGATGTTGGGCTCAGGCTTCTTGCCGGCGAACTTTGTGGAGAACGTGGACGTGGAGAACTTCATTCTGATTTGCTTATTAATGAAAGCCTTCCGAAACCTGGCATCCTTCTACCAGCAATGGAACCAATTAAGATCGAATGGTGTATTACGTAATAAATCAATTTGAACACCGGTACCATCATTAGAGGGGATCTGGAGGATCAGTGGCTCCGTGCGAGCCGAGCGTGGGACGATCTGGGGCGATATCCGCGGGACGAACAGCTGGGCGTTTTTCGGCCCTGCCGACCAGAGTATAGAAGAGGAGGAGACAATCATGACAATTCGAAAGGCACGAATGACAGATGTGCCTATTCCGCGCTCATTAATTTTCTTTTTGTTTCTGGGTGTTCTTCTGACCGGTTGTTCCGCAATCGACGCAATGGATTTTGGCACGTCCACTATGACGCCAAGTGCATTACCAGCAGAGAGCACCTTTTCCAGTGACTGCCCTGTTAGCGAACCTGTCTGGGCCAAACCGCCGGACGACCCCGCCGTAACAGGCTCACCTGAGCATGGGTATTATTTTGTCAATGAGGACCGCTCGATCTGGGCATCAGCATGGTGGACAGAAGAGGAAGAACACGATTTGCGTGTGAGTGAAGAGGGCATCAAAGTAGGCTGGTTTCGGCCAGCGGGGGCCACTTTAGAAATTACCGGTCAGCGTCTCGATGCGCAGGCTCCTTCCCTGGAGGCTCACGTTCCCTGTTGCTATCCGACTCGATTTCAAGCCACGGGATTGTATTTTCCCACAGAGGGATGCTGGGAAGTCACAGCAAAGGCAGCGGACAGCGTGCTTTCGTTTGTTGTCGGGGTCCAGCCTTAATCAAGAACACAAACTGTGGGTTTGCGAAGGCTCTCCTTACTCAATATACTGCTTTCATCCATGCATTCTACAGCGGGGACGTTGAGAATGTCCAGCACCGTCGGAGCGATATCCAGCAGAGAGGCAGGGGCATGGTGGATGCGGGGGACTGCCGGCCCCAACAGGAGAAAGATCGCATTGGAGGCAATGTGGCTGCCCGGATATAGATTATGGGTATGGCTGACGTCAAAAAGGGGCCCGGTTGCATCCCAGCCGGCGCCGTACTCGTTTCTCAGCTCAAAGACGATATCGGGATAGCCGGCGAGATAAGGGCCAGAATAAAGGTCTTCGCGCCGTTTGGCCCACTTCAGAATTGGCTCGTCTCCGATTTCAGGGTCGCGGGCATCCTGTAACAACTCGATGATCTCGTCTCGCAGCGCTTCATACAGACGCCCGTTGAGGTTGTTTTGGGTGATCTGGATACCGCCATATGAGTAGGCTTTGATCCCCGACATATCCGTAATGCAGGCGACGGTGTTTTCAAGGTCCAGGCCGGCAGCTGAAATATATGCTTTCCTGGTCCAGGGAATCAATTTCACCAGCCCGGATGCCAGCCTACCGAGCTGGTACCGTCCGGCAAGATGAGCGGCGAGATCTTTCATCTTTTTGATCGATGGCAGGTTCCTGACGATTTTGGGATGGTGGACGGCCAATAATCCGCGTTCTCGCAGCAGCCGGTTGACGTTGAAAATTTTGACCGGGCGCATGCCGTGCCCGTGATCGCTGAGGATCAAGATATTGGTGCCGGGTCCAACCGCTTTGATCAATTCAGCGACCACCCAATCGTGCAGGACATAAAAATCACGAATCGCATAGCGGTAAGGTGTGTCGCCCCAAAAAGTTGGATCGGCCGGGTCGCAGTGCGCCCAGAACTGGTGCTGGACGATGTCGAGGGCGGGCCAGTAGGAAAAGAACAGGTCCCATTCCTGCTCTTTGATTAATTGCAGGTTGAGTTCGAGCTGGCGCTCAACCAGGTTTTTCATGCGATGCAGATACGCGCGCCTGTTCCGGCCGACCAGGCCCTTGACAGCATTCAGCCCGTCGAAGTTGTAACGCTTCATTAATTCAGGAGGGGAGACCGAGATGTCCGTGGTTGTGGAGGCGCGGGTCACCATGACGCCGTTCACCGGCCAGGCTGGGAATCCGATATGCGGAAACAAAACGCAGACTTTGCGACCAGCCGAACCGGCCAGATCCCAGAAAGCCTGGCCGCGGATGGCGGCGTTGTCACGTTCTCCGGACAAATAGGTGCAGGTTTTTTGAAGCGGATCGACGAACTGGAAGATGCCATGCCGGGCGGGATTCCAGCCGGTGTAAATAGAGGCCCAGGCAGTCTCGGAATCGGGCGGCCAAACGGATTCCAGTTGGCTGTAGAAACCGAGCTTCCTGAGGCGGGAGAGGTTGGGAAGATGGTTTTGGAAAAGATCCAGCTGAACGGCATCTAATGCGTCGATCCCAATGATGAGTAATTTGCTCATTCTTGTTCCTGGCTGTTGGTCGCTTTCAATTCGAGGGCCGGAAATTAACCACAGATTCACACAGATTGACACAGATTTTTGAATGCATTCTGTTCATTTGATTTCTCATGATGCGATTCTCTTGATCGCGACCCAGCGTATTCCAAAGCTGAGCGCCCGGAATGGGCGTACGTCATGGCTTTCAAGTTTTCGATACACGGTCAACCGGATCGAGCGTCAATAACATTTTTCCTCGATGATTTCGATCATCTGGTTAAAGACAAGATCGAGCCCCCAGGATGCATCAATCATATGGAGGTCGAATTCTTGGGCTATTCCTGTGTACAGGGCGCGCCTTTCGCGGAGAAATTGAACCGATTCAGTATCCGGCTTACGCCGGTAAGCTGATTTTTCGGGCAGATCCAACCAGAACTTAAAGTCGGGCATGGGCAGCCATTTGATCGATAAAATATCCCTGATTTTCTCTGTTGAATATTGAAATGCTTGCTGCAAATCGACGGCGGTATCGAAGATATAGCGATCGCAAATGATCCATTCTCCGCGGAGCAACTTCTGGTGAACGGCGAAAAAGATATGGGCTAAATGGATAAGCAGCAAGGTGCGGGCATAGATTTGGGGAAATGGAGCGCCGAAACAGCCCTCACTCACCCCCCGGCCCCCTCTCTCTCCCAAAACCGGGAGAGAGAGGGGGTGCGGAGCGGGGAAGGATGAGGGTGTCAGGTTTTTGGCTGCCTGGCTGCTGGCTCGTTTGATTAAATCTGAAATATGAAAGTTGTTGAGCGGATGTGCGCCGAACTTGCACCACAGGATACAACTGGGCAAGTCATATTCTGAAGAGAAATATTCTTGCAGTTGCCTGGCGATGGTGGATTTTCCACATCCATCGATGCCGGATAAGGAGATTAAGAGACCGGGGCGCGAAGCCATGGCTTTGTCAGGCGTTTACAAGCCCGTTATTGCTGGTTCGACGGGCAATAAATAAACCACAGATACACACCGATGAACACAAACCACAGATGCACACCGATGAGCACAGATTGCTGAAAATCTGTTTCGTAAA
>DATCIL010000349.1:0-5017 GCA_036507795.1 Anaerolineales bacterium
GGCTTGTGCCGCAGTAATGAAACCACGTAGCCGTTCCAAAGCGTCACGCGCGGCCGCTACTTTAGGCTTCAGATGCGTTTCGATGGAAATAAAACCCTGGTAGCCATCCTCGATCAAGGCCGCAATCTGACCTGCCCAATCAATCTCACCTTCGGCAACGTAATGTGGTTTACCGTAACGATCGTGCTTCGCATCCTTGAAATGAACGTGGCTGACAAAATCACGCACCTCCCGGTAACCAGCAGGATAGGGGTTATCTCCGGCGAAGAAAGCATTTCCGGGATCCCAATTGACACCCAGCGCGGGGTGGTCAATCATGCGCACGATTTGAGCCGTGTTAACGCCAGTATCAGCCCAATAGCCAGCCTCGGTTTCAATGACCAGGCGTATGTCCTGTGCCTTGGCTCGCTCGGCAGCCTGCAACAAGCAGTTGAGCACTTCTTCCGGTGGCTCAGGGGATGTCACCACTGCGCGTTCAAAACTGAAGATCACCACCAGGCTGGCTCCTAATTCGCTGGCATAATCCAGTGAGGCGGGTAGCAGTTCATTAAGATGGTAATTCAGTAGTTTCCGGCTGTTGACCCAGCGCTCATACTGGCTTAGATCCATCCACCCCAAGGTAGCACGATCGGGGCGTTCGGCAGGGTATGGGATTTTGAATAGCCCGGGACCAATCGCAATCACTCTGGCATGATATTCCTCCAGGGCGTCCTGCACGCATTGTTTTTGATAATCTGAAAATCTTGGCGCTCTATCCGTGAAGAACCCGCGCAGCTCAAAGTTGCGCACCCCCCATTCAACTCCTAATTCGATCGCCGTCCCAAGGTCAGCGCTTATTTCGTCCGTGATAATGCTGATCTCCATCTTCAATCGCCTACAAGTTAATCCAAACGTTCTTTACTCGAGAATACTGCAAAATAGAATCCCATCCGCCCTCGCGCCCAAATCCGCTTTGCTTAATCCCTCCAAAGGGGGCTTCCACCCCGAAACCGCCACCCCCATTGACGGTTACATGGCTGGCGTCGAGCTGCGCAGCGACGCGATGTGCCCTGGACAGATCACCGGTCCAGATTTCAGCCGAAAGACCATACTTAGAGTCATTGGCCAACTCGACGGCCTCTTCTTCAGTATCGAATTTCAGCACAGCAACTACGGGACCAAAAATCTCCTCTTCAACAATGCGCATTCCCGGCTGCGCGTTAGCAAAGAGAGCAGGCTGAACAAAAAAGCCCTTGGAGAGATCGCCCTGCTCAACTCGCTGCCCCCCATAGATGAGTTCTGCGCCCTCCCGGCAGCCCTCATTGACGTAGCCCAGAACGGATTTAAGTTGTTGGGCGGATACCAGAGGGCCCATGTCCGGGTCTTCTCTACCATATCCAGGCCGGATGGATGCCATGACGGATTTCACTTTTTCAATCATCGGGTCATGCAATTCTCGCTGCACAATCAGGCGCGAAAGAGCGCCGCACGATTGCCCTGCGTTATAGCATATTCCCCATGCGACCATCTCAGCAGCCTGCTCTGTGTTCGCATCTGGAAAAACAAGGCAGGGAGATTTTCCCCCCAATTCCAGCGATACAACCGGAGTGATATTCTGGGCGGCAGCTTTGAGCACCCATTTGCCTGCCTCGATCGAACCACAAAATGCGATTGCCTGGATGCCTGCATGACTCGCGAGCGCTGCACCGGCTTCTGTACCGTATCCAGTCACCACGTTGACCACGCCATCAGGAAAACCTACCTCCGTAGCCAGGTGTGCCAATTTTAACGTCGATAATGGGGTTTCCTCAGCCGGTTTGGCCACGACCGTGTTGCCTACCGCAAGGCAGGGAGCCACGCCACGGGCGAATATATCCAGTGGATAATTCCAGGGGATAATATGCCCGACGACGCCAAGAGGCTCGAGAAGGACGTAGTCAAAAACTTTGTGGCGCGCCGGCACGACTCGCCCGTATATTTTATCAGCCCAGCCGGCGTAATATTCGAAATTGCGGATGGTGGTTCCGACTTCATCATATGCCTGTCGAAGCGGCTTTCCATTTTCCTGCGACAGCAACTCGGCAATAGAATCTTTCTCCTCTTCTATCTTGCGAGCCCATGCCCATAGCAGATGCCCTCGTTGGTAAGGGTCGAGGGCGCGCCATGCTGGTGATGAAAAGGCCTGTTGAGCGGCTTTGACCGCCCGATCTACATCTTCCTGACCACCTCTGGCAGCCGTTCCGATCACTTCACCAAGACCCGGGTCGATCACGGGGAAAGTTTCACCCGACAGGGCGGGCAATTCACGCCCGCCTATCCATAGATCAGCATGAACAGCTTTTGTCATGGATGCTCCTCCGGTAAACTTACTGCCTTGCATCTATTTACGGATTGCCAGGTGCCTTCCAGCGATTGATAAAGCGCTCCATCGATCACCGCGCCGGCCGCCTCGAGCGCCAGCAGAACAGCGCCCACGACAGGCTCGTGATGAGGTCTCATAATCCGCGCTTTTGGCGCTTCTTCATGTACTAACCGGGTGATCGTATTCAGCATTAAATCGCCTCTCCCTTTGAATACACTTCCGCCCAGGACAACCTCGACATCCTCTTCTTTTAATGAAAGCCGGCGGATCAGGGCATTTGCAGCGACCGCGACCTCCGTACCCATGCGGACAATCAAATCCTGAGCCACCCGATCGCCGCTCTCACCAGCCTCGAATAGGAGTGGCACCAGATCCAGCAGGTGTTGTGGATCGATTTGCTTATGATAGAGCAATGCAAGCAATTTTTCGACAGAATCAATCCCCAAAGCTTTCAGTACCAAAGCTGTGAGCAGCGTGGGTTTTCCTCTGCCGTCCCAGGCGCGCATTACCGCGCGAATCATCTCCCGGCTAAGAGTGCCACCCCCTCCCCAATCGCCGGAAATTGGTCCCAGACCGGGGAACACGATCTCCTCGCCCCCAGGGGAACGCCCGGCAGCGTTGAAACCCGTCCCGCAGATGACCACCACCCCCCAGGAACGTGTCGTACCGGATCTCAGGGCAGCCAGGGTGTCGTTCTTGATGACGACCGACCGCGCCAGGTTCAGCGCGTGCACCGCCTCCTGCAACATGACATAGTCTTCTGGCAGGTCCGCCCCGGCCAGGCAGAAGCACCCCAATTCAATTTCGGAGGGCGAGAGTCCCGCGCCTTCCAACGCGGATTTTACCGCCCGCTGCACCTCCATCATGGCAGGCTGCAATCCGTATACCTGGTGGTTACTCGTTCCTGCCTGGCCAAAGCCAAGCACGTGACCCATCTCATTAACCACCAGCGCGTGGGTCTTCGAACCGCCTCCATCTAAACCAAGCACATATCGCCTCATAGAACATTCCCCTTAAAATTGCGGCAGGTACACGTGGTGGGCTTCCAGGATTGCATCCAGGAGACCTCGAGCGACCTGGTAGGAAGGTATCAAGGGGTGAGCCAGCAGGGCCAGCAGTGCTTGCTGCCGGTCTCCCTCCGCTCCAGCCACAGCAGCTAACTCCTCATATGACTTCACTGCCTGAACCAGCCCCCGCACTTTTACCGGTAGCGCACCGGTCCTTAATGGATGCGCTCCAACAGCATCGATCTTACAAGGCACTTCAATGACCACGTCCGGAGGCAGGTTCTCAATGGCTCCCTGGTTTACTGTATTTACAATGTGAATCTCCCCCTTATCGTTGGCGATTGCTGAGATGAGATCAACAGCCACTTTCGAGTAGTATGCGCCCCCGCGCTGCTCTAGGAGTTTGGGCTTTTCTGCCAGGTCGGGATTCTGGTAAATTTCCATCAGCTGGTTTTCAATCGCCTGCACTTCTTCCCCGCGCGTTTTCGTCGCTTTCATCTGGCTGGCGAGGATGAGATCGTGATTGTAATAATAGTTAAGGTAGCCGCAGGGGATCATTCCCAGGTTTTCCAGCAGATCGGCTGAAAAATGCCAGCCGTCTTGCTCGTGTCCGAGCGCTTCCGCCAGCGCTAGCTCAAAAACCTGATCCCAAATATTAACCCCATCCAGGGTCGCCCCGCGGATCCAATTCAAATGGTTAAGGCCAATCCAATCCAACCGGATCCGGCTACGCTTTACTCTCAACTGCCTGGCAAGGCGCATTTCCGCTCCTATCGGGAGGTTGCATAGACCGATCACGGAAACAGGAGAATAACGTACCAACGCCTCGGTGATCAAACCGGCGGGATTGGTGAAATTGATCAAGACGGCTCCGGGGGACAACCTTTCGATCGTTCGGGCAATGTTTAATGCCACCGGTATCGTGCGCAGCGCCTTTGCAAAACCACCTGGACCGGTTGTCTCCTGACCGATAATACCAAATTGCAAGGGGATTTTCTCATCCAGAATCCGTGCTGCCATACCACCAACTCGGACCTGGTTGATGACAAAATTTGCCCCCTCTACGGCCTGCTCCAGGTCGTTTGTCGTTTGAACCTCGATATCGGCGCCCTTCGTGTACACCATGCGGCGCGCCAGGCCTCCAACGATTTCAAGCTTGCGTGGGTCGATATCCATTAACACGATTGATTTCACCGGCAGCTCGCCCTGCTTCTCAATAAACCCCTCAATCAGCTCCGGTGTGTAGCTGCTGCCGCCACCGATTACACAAACTTTCAACGCGTTCATCCTTATGCTCTTCTCTCCCCGGTTGCTTTCGCCCGGGATTTATCGCTCAAATAGAAAACAAAGAATGCGATGATAGCAATCAGGCTGATAAACCGGAACATCGGCGGCATTCCCAGGCTATCGTAGAAATACCCGCCCAGCAATGACCCGGCAATGCTGGCCAACCCGAAGGAGACGCTGTTGAAGATCGACTGGGCCGTTGTATTCAGGCCTTCAGGCGCCAATTCGTAGATGTACGTAACCCCGCCAACCAAAAAGGCCGCAAAGGAAAGACCATGCAAAAGCTGGGTTAGAAGGGCCCATAAAGGGGTTGAAATCAATGATAACAGCAGCCAACGTAAGGCGTAAGCCAGAAAGGAGATCTTCAGCAGCCCACCGGCGC
>DATCIL010000350.1:0-2142 GCA_036507795.1 Anaerolineales bacterium
GGTCGCCTGGTGGAATCCCTTGTCTCTTCCCAAGAACTGGTAATCGGGTCTTCCCCCCACCGGTCCGGCGATCATCTTTGTTTCGTTCGGTTGGCGCAGCCAAATCTGGGCGCGAATAGTATCCGGAGGTCCGACATAACCCGGAGGTCCATAGAAAATCAGGCTGACATCCTGCCACAAGGTGCTCCAATGAAGATTGGCGCGCGAGATGCGCTCCTGCACGCTTTCTGGGCTGGACATGATATCAAGGGGTTCGGGGGAGGGAGAACGCTCTTCAGTAGTCTTGGAATTGGATGAATAGAATTCTTTGTTCGGCCTCTCTACCTGAAAGAAAACCTCCGTTGCCACGTTGGCCTGGGAGGAAGGTCTATCTGGATTTAACCGCCAAACGCCCAACATGATTCCCCCGATGACCAGCACGACGATGCTAACCACCAGAAGCTCTTTAAAATGGTGGAGGAGCCGCTGCTGTCTTTCGAGGATCTCCGTCATCTGGAGGATTCCTGACCTGATCTCTCGCTGGATGCTTTCCGAAAGTGCTGGCTGCGGGTGCTGGTCTTGCAGCCAGGCGCTCAACCGCACACTCTCTTCCTCAGGCTTCTGACCGGAAGGCCACAAACAGCTCCGGTATATCTGGTCGGCTGTTTCAATCCAGCGGCGAATTTTGTCTCTATCGGTTTTAAAAATAACCGCGATCTCAGCCGCTTCGATGCCGAGCAGGTAATGTAAACAGATTGCAGTGCAGCAGTCGTCGCTCAGCAAATCCCGGATTTGATGAAGAGCGTCTTTCCGCTGGAAGTATTCATGATTTCCTGCTCCTGGCAGATTTTTATGTTCGTCGCTGCGGTACGGATCCAATACCGGTCGGGCTTGTTGCCAGCGGGTTTTTTTGCTGACTGCCAGGGCTTTTCTCAATATCCATACCTGGGCGCTAACCTGGCCGGCGTAGCGATGAACTTCAAGCAGCGCCGTGCTTAAGGTCTCAAGCGCGAACTGCCCCGCCGCGGCGCTATCTTCGAACAGAGACAGCCCCAGGCGCCAAACCGGCTCATAATATTCAGCGACCAGCGCCTCGGCCAACATTTCCCGGCTGGCCTGGCCGCTCTGCAGCATCCACTCTACATCAGGGGATAATTCGGGAAGTTGTTCAAATATGCCCATAACTTAATTGGATAATTTCCGTCATCTTTCTATATGATACCCTATTTACTTTACGTACTGCGGACACATCCGGTTCCCCGCTCTTCCAGCGCGACGCGCTGCCAAAGATCCGTAATCCAACATCGCCGGCCTGAAACCCCTGGGGTCATAATCATTATCGTAAGTTTTTCTCCAAGAATGCTAATACCCTTTGCTCGTATTCCTCTTTTGCGATCGCATAATTGCCTCCGTGCTTCCCGCCCGGCACGATCCACAGTTCCTTAGGCTCTCTCGCCGCCTGATATTGCTGCTCTGCCCTGGCGCCGTTCAGTTCGTGCTCCCCGTAGATCAAAAGTACCGCTCGCGGGCTGATCTGCGACAGGTCACTTATAGGGCTCACGCGCCATGGATTCTCCCCAATTTGAAGCCAGTAAGCGCCGGCAACACCGTGGAGCAAAACCTGGTGAAATAGAGAAGTCGGATGTCCGGATTCAAGGATATCACTTCCCAGGTTATGGTAGCCACCCTCTGCTACTACCGCGGCAATTTCTTGGTGCCGGGCAGCAGCCCGGATGGCGCTCACTGCGCCCATCGAGAAACCTGTGGCGGCGATGCGCGCTGGATTCACCTCGGGTCGTTGCATAAGAAACGCCAGGCCGGCAGCTGCATCCTGCACTTCAGCAAATCCCAGGGTTACAGCTCGCGGTGGCTTACCGCACATACGGCTGTCGATCTGCAAAACGCCGTAACCGTGCGCCACCAAAAAAGCGACGGGAGGCAAATTGGCGCCCAGGGCGCCTTGCAGCCCGCCTAACGCCAGCACAGCTGCGCCATTTTCAGATGGGTAGTACCAGGCCCGCAGGGTTTCGCCGTCGCTGGTCGTAATTTGATGCTCTTCCGGCACAGGTAAATCCAAATCAGGCGTGGGTATCGCGGGGCAGGCGGGATGGGTTAAGACATACACATACACCCAGCCCAGCGCAGCGTTCACCGCCAGGTAAG
>DATCIL010000351.1:0-2913 GCA_036507795.1 Anaerolineales bacterium
GCAAGCTATGGTTGCGTTTTGCCAGATGTCCATTTGATCAATCTCGGCGACAGATATATTGAACTCGCGGTGAAGCCGGTGGAGCAATGGTTTCAGCCGGCCGCGCTTCTCCTTGAGAGAAGAGCAGCCAGGAAGGTGTAAATGGAGGATCAGCAGGCCGACTTTCATGGTTTCTAGATTAGCGCATGCAGCTAGCAAGTCTCAATTTGAACCGCCAAGGGCTGCTAAGAAGCAGCTGAGCAAAGGCCGCTAAGATTCTTTAATCGAAAGAGATTGCTTAGGCGAACCGTGTTCGCCCGCTCTTAGTGGCAGCGAAATGAGGCGCCAAGTGGGTGCCGTCCACGAATTGGGGGACACGAATACTCGAATACGTGCTTAGACCAGCGCAATTAATTACTGCATTCGCATAGTATAATCCATATTATGAATGATAATCGTAACCTCAGAGCGTGGGTATTTGTAATTGGGGTGCTGGTGATCTTTGCACTTGCGGCCTATGCAGTTGTATCCGTTGTCCGGCGAAGCGTTCAGCAGGCCGAGCAAGCTGTCCAACCGGTAACTGACCTGTCGAATGCGGTGGGAACTCAGATGGCCCAGGTGCTAAATCCTACCCCGACGGTAATCGTTGATCCCGTGACCATCGTACGCCAGGTGCGCTCCTTGGCCCGCCTCGAGACCATCCAATACAGCGTTGAGAAAGTGATCACCGCTGAATCAGGCCAGGGTCCCTTCGGTTTTCTTTTTGGTGACCGTTTGCTTCTGGTTGCTCATGGGGAAGTGATCGCCGGCGTCGATCTTTCTAAGCTTTCACCCGATGACCTTCGGGTCCGTGATAACGTATTGTACGTAAGCTTGCCCGAACCGGAGATCTTTGTAGCGACGCTTGATAATGAACAAACCTACGTCTATGACCGCGAGACAGGAATTCTAACGCAACGGGATATCAATTTGGAATCTACCGCGAGGCAAGCTGCCGAGCAAGCGATCCGGGAGGCGGCATTGGAAGATAATATTTTGAACCAGGCCAGGGTCAACGCAGAGAATTATCTTCACAGGTTATTCATCGATATCGGGAATTACGACGAAGTGATTTTCGTGGGCGGTACACCGCAACCTTAAGGGTTGGGTAGATCCAATTTTTTACCACCAAGGACACGAAGGGACACAAAGAAAGCGGGGGAGCGGCGATGAAGACATCGCTCGGGAGCGGGGGAGCTGGGGAAGAGGCCAGGCAAGTTCGCGGACCGTAGGTTAAAGATCAGACCCTTCTCGTCCAGACTGAATGGGCATATTTTTCTTCGGCCAGTTCGGCTGCGCGAGCTAACTCGCCCGGGGTGAGCTCCTCAGGATCCAGCTCCAAATTTAGTGCTTGCTGAAAGCCAATGGTGAAAGCTTTGGCAGCCGCATTCCAGGATAGCGAATGGCCCAGGATCTCTTCGGCTGTGGCGGCGTGATCCAGCAAGCGCCTCGCTGCTTTGCTGCGACTTTCCTGATCCGGGAAGCATAACGCCCAGGTTATCCTGGTTAGATCGCCGAATAGCGGAAAGGAGCCATGCTGCAAGATGCCCTCACGGCGACGGGCTTGAGCGCTGCCGATAATCTTCTTCCCGCTGACGGTAATTTCATAGTTTGAGGGAGTCTCGAAACACACCGGGTTCTGGATGCCGGAATTCTGCTTCCTGGAATTTTTTTCCAAGGCCTGGGCAGGAATTCCTAGAAGTTGCAAAGCGCCAAGCAAGGCCGCAGACAAACGCTGGTAACTCTCTAAAACGCTGCCGGCAACGCGCGGCTCTGAGTGGGGGCAAATGATCGAATAGGTCAATTCATCGGTGTGCAGGATTGCGCGCCCACCAGTAGGGCGGCGCACAATCTGCCAACCGCTCGCATTGAGATATTCAAAGTCAACATCGCCGGAGGGCTGCGCGTATCCGAGCGACAGGCAAGGAGGCGACCAGGCATACAGACGGAGCGTTGGTTTTGCTGAACCGCGGTGTACAGCTTCTAGAATTGCCTCATCTACCGCCATATTCCAGGCGCCAGAGGCGGCAGCCGATTGCACCAGTCTCCATTTCGTCTTAGGAAAATTCATACTATACTTCTTATGGATACCCACTTCTGGGTGTATCGGTCGGAAATGGCGCCGGATAACCTTCAACCGGGGTCGCAGTCGGACCCGGGGTCGGAGCGCCCGTCGCCGTGCCCGTTGGCCCGCCGGCAGTCGGGGAAGGTGTGGGAGTCAACGTAGTCGTAGCCATTGGCGTCGGTGTGGGCGTGGGGATTTCTCCCTCCAATTTGAGCCGTGCCATGGTGGTGAAGGGACTGCGCGGAAATTCCCGCCACAATTCGAGATAGGCTTCTACTGCACTCCTTTCATTACCTGACAGCTCGTTTGACAGACCCAACAGATAATGAAACCTGGGGCAGATAATAAAATTGCAGGTAAAGAAGGCGGATCCTTCAAGATCGAGCAGCTCCTGTCGCAATTCTGCCGGGTCTTGACCGGAAAGCAAGGCGGCCTCGATTTCATCCAATTTTTCCTCAGTCAGATCGACGGAAAAGACGCGCGTCGGTTCGGTGAATTTTATACCTGGACCGGAAGGATCTTTTTGAAAGATGAAGGTTGTGCCCTGTCCAACCTGCACAATTGGCGGCTCCTGGTTTGAATCGACAAAAGTTATCCGGGGTTGGACCTCTTCCACCTGGCCAATGAGCAACGCCTCAACGTCTTCCTCTGTTTGGGCGAATATCCAAAACTCGGGTTGAGAGATAGAAGTGGCGCGTAGAATAAACCAGCGTTCGGTTTCTCCGTCATCATCGAAGTCGAAGAACCCGGACGCCCTGATTAAGAGGCCCGAGTCCTTCAGGATTTGAAGGGCGTTTGAATAATCGTCGCCAGACAGGGTATCCGCGATG
>DATCIL010000352.1:0-9630 GCA_036507795.1 Anaerolineales bacterium
GGGTGATCGTCGCCGATTGGCCGATCGGCTATTCTAATCTCCATTGATGATGTCTCCTATCCCGGAGGTGCCAGAGAGTAACCACTAATTTTCGCTAATTTTCACGAAAAAATCTGTGCTCCTTCGCGGTCCCTCTTCAGGGCAACATCTCTCGTAGTTTTTGTGGATAACCCTGTTGATAAAGTTCGTAAAAGCGCTGTAAACCTGTGAATAACCCTGGCGGAGCCTCACCCATGGCCCGGATCAGCTTGTCCGCCCTCAAGGTCAGCTTTGGAGCACGAACTGCTTTCAACCCGGCTGCAGACACCGTCGTGGGGGTGATCAGGCTTTCGTCAAAACCGAACCGGCGGGCGATCGCCACCCCGAAATCGAACTTGTTGACACAATCCGGGCTGACCACGTGGTAAAGCCCGCGCAGCCGGGCCTCAAACACTTTGAAGAATATGCCCGCCAGGTCGTTGACCAGCAAGGGGCAAAAGTGGACGTCCGTGAAGCCCCTGACAGGATTGCCGGACTGCAGGTTGTAGAAGAAGAATTCGGCCAGGCTGCGTTTGCCCGATAAACTCCAGCCATACATATTCACGCGGGCAATGAGCGCATCCGGGTTAGCCTGGGCAACCGCAACTTCCCCATCCAGCTTGCTGCGGCCATACACGCTAAGTGGATTGGGCTCATCCGCTTCGCTATAGTTGCCGCGGCGGCCATCAAAGACGGCATCGGTGGATACATGTAGCAGGCGCGCTCCGCCCCTGGCGACATAAGCCGCCAGTTTTCCGGGCAGTTCACTATTCAATTGGCTCGCTCGATGCGGGCTGGCCTCGCATTCATCCACATTTGCCAGCGCAGCGCAATTGATCACCCAATCGGGTTCGGCCTGATCGAGCAAGCGTTCGGCTGCATCTGCCTGGGTCAGGTCGGCTTGCAGGACCCGAAAGGCATCGGTTTGCAGCTGGCGGCGATGAGTCTGGCCAATTACGGTATAACGCTTTGCCGCCTCCAGAGCCAGGTTGAGACCTAACAGCCCACTGGCTCCGGTGATCAGGATGCGTATTTTAGTCTTCAATCCATCCTAAAATCGGATAATTCTAACCTCAAATCCTGTTCGATGGGTTTGACAACCTCCCGAATCTGTTCTACGGTCAACCATTCCGGATTGGTATCGCTGCCATAGCGGAAGCCATCCGGCAGCGGCCGGCCTTGATCTTCCCACTCGCGGGCGAACCACATTGCCGCAGTGGGCTGCACCACAAACATGTCCTGCAGTTCCACGGTCGTACGCGCCTCGTCCTCATGGATCAAGACTTCATGCAGCTTTTCGCCCGGACGGATCCCGATCACTTCCAACTCGGCATCCGGCGCGATCACCTTGGCAAGGTCAACGATCCGGGTGCTGGGAATTTTCGGAACAAACACCTCGCCCCCGCGCATCTGCTCGATGCAGCGGATCACGAAGCGCACCCCCTGCTCCAGCGTGAGCCAGAAGCGCGTCATGCGTTCGTCGGTGATGGTCAACTTGCCGTTATGGCGCTGCTTCAGAAATACCGGAATGACGCTGCCCCGGCTGCCCACCACGTTGCCGTAACGCACGCAACTGAAGCGCGTGGAAGGCCGCGCCCCCGCATAGGTATTGCTCTGCACGAAGAGCTTCTCAGCCGCCAGCTTGGTGGCGCCATACAGGTTGATCGGGTTGACCGCCTTATCGGTGCTCAAGGCGATGACCCTTTCGACCCCGCTGTCCAGGGCGGCTTCGATTACGTTGCTGCTGCCCAAGACGTTGGTCTTGATGGCTTCCATTGGATTGTATTCGCAGGCCGGCACCTGCTTCAACGCCGCAGCGTGCACGACCAGGTTGACCCCGTGCATGGCCCGGCGCAGGCGGGTGACATCCCGCACATCTCCAATGAAATAGCGCAAATCGGGATGTTCCCAACCACTGCTGCGCATCTCGTGCTGCTTCAGCTCATCCCGGCTGAAAACAATCACCTTGGCGGGGTGGTATTCCTTCAGGATGATATCGATAAATTTCTTTCCGAAGGATCCGGTGCCCCCGGTGACCAGAATGACTTGGTTATTCCAATCCATGCTTTTGCTCCGTTTTTCCGGGCTTGCGAATGATGATTAAGGGATACTGGCCATATTTTCCAAAAAATCGTGGAAAGCGCTCCTCCAGCCAGAAGAGGAGACCCAACAAAAACTTGCCGCCAAGCCTGGGATGGATCAAAGCGCGCATGAAACGCACGCTAACGCTGCGCCATACCAGGATCTGCAAGGGAATGCGGGCCCCCACCTCGGCTTTTAACCAGCCAGCATTCTTCTTCTGAACAAAAGTTCCCTTTGATCCACTGCTTTCGATCCTGCCAGAACCGGTTTTTTTTTCATTTTCGGCCAGCGCTTGGAGCTCTGCGGGCGAACCTCTCACGCGCCTGTTGTACCAACGAATTCGATTGGCCCAGCGAATTGGCCTGTCAAACCACCGCATGAGAGGCGGGTCATCCCAGCCGTTCACGACCACGGCGGTGCGGTCGGGCGAAAGCACCCGGTACAGCTCGCTATAAGCCTGGAGATGTTCGGAATCAGGAAGATGATGGATGGTATGCAGCGAAACCACGCTATCGAAGGTGCGGGGACTGAACGGCAGCCGGGCAATATCTGCCACGACAAACAGCCCGTGACCGCCATTCTGCCGGTCGCCGATGCGCTGCCGGGCTTCCAGCAAAGCCACCCTGGAGATGTCCACGCACACCCGGGCATGGTAGCCGCGCGAATACTCCAGGTACTCCGGATATTGGATCGGGCCAGAGCCAGCATCGAGCAATAACTTTCCCTTCCGCTCCAACCAGCGTGCTACCCTGAAGTGACAGCGGTGGATGTAATCCCGCGCAACCGGGCGCAGGTCTTCGTAACGCGCGTTCTGGTACAGGCCTTCGCTGACTTCCTGCCAGCCGACCTGGTCGTAGAACTCACGCACCCGCTGTTTTACGTCCGGCTCAACGGCCGTATCAATCTGGGTCGACATCCTTCACCTGATAACCGAGTTCCAATCCACCGGCTCACCGGCCAGGTAAGCCAGGGTTTTACCAAAGTGCTGCAAGCCCTCCGCCTCCAGAACCCGTCCCACCGGCCATTCGACGACATCCTCCCACAGATGCACCAGGTGCCAGGGGAAAGGATGGGGATATTCAAAAAAGAAACGGTAGGCGTACTCCCAGGCACGCGCAACCTGTTCCTTCTCCAGACGATATTTTTCAGGACCAGCGATGACCTGATCGAGAAGCTGGAAATACGCCTCCCAAGTCTGCGGATCCAGGGTGAAACCCTTTTCACGATAGTGAGTGTGCCCGATCACGATGGCCGGCACGCCGCTCATCGCAATCTCCAGCCCGACAGTGGTCGTGTAAACCAGGCCGAGATCGGCGATCTCAACCAGATCGTAGGTGTTCACTTTGGAAGAGGCAGGAACCAGCCGGATGTTCTCGGGCAAATCGGGAAGAATGCGCGCCACCACATCCGCCACTGAAGGGCCCTGGGTGACCAGCTCTCCAGGATGGATGCGCACAACCAGCTGGACATCAGAACGGGCGGCGAAGTAGCGAACGGTGCGTTCCAGCCAGGCGGTCATGCTGTCACTGAACACCTGCCGGCCCAGCGTCAAACTGTCGCCGATGACGTTCGTCGCCAACAAGACCACGGGCCGGGCATCCAGGCCAAGATCGGCGCGGGCCTGTTCGCCGCCCGCACTGGGAGCCCCCTGCCAGCGGCGAGCGAAATTCTCCCATGGGCTGGCTCCCTGGCGAGCGCTGAAGAGCGCCTGCACTTTCTCCAATTGACCGGCGCTCAATGGGCGCCCACCGCGCGCGCTCCACAAATCATCCGTCCGCTGGCGCATTACCTCGGCGTTCCTGGCCAGCCAGATGCGCTGGCGCTGCTCGCCGAACTCATAAGTCACTAACGGGAAATCGTAGGTAGTTTTTTTCAAATAATGCGCAGATTGAAAGACGGCGCCAAATTCAAGGATGGTGCCATTTGGGATCAAGACTGTCTCCGGGCGACTGGATCGCATCAATTGTAAAGCGGCGCAGGCTGCTTGAAGGTTGCGTTCCATGCGTAAGCGATACAGGTCGCTATCCGGGTCCACAACTTCTACCTGCAAAGTGTATTGGGTATCCTTCAAGGAAATTTCTTCGATGGCCGCTTCCAACGCCTTGGGTAGTTCACCACCATCCAGCTTAACATCCAGAAGAGAAACTGCCTGCACCAAGGGGGCAGCGTTTTTCAGAACGCTGCGCGCGTAAAGGTTCTGGCGACGCAAATCGAATCGATTGAGCGGGTTTTGCCACTTGCCATAGGGCAAATAAGCCAGCGTGACCTTATGACCCAAGCCCGCCAGGGCCAGGCCGATTAACGCGGCGTGGGAGACCCAGTAGTGCAGCGTGCTAAATATCAGCAAATCCTTCCCGGCCGGCGCCAGCTCGGCGAAACGGGCGGCCTGCCGGCTCCATTCCGGCAAACCGGCCTGCAGCTGCTCCAGCGTGAAGCGCTTATCGAGCGGCATTCCCGGCTGGCGGAGGTGCCAGTATGCTTCGGCGGTGAAGGGAAGTTCACCAAGGAACTGCTTTAGGGATGTCTTGTTCATAGTATTCACAGGTATGGACGTAGACAGGTACACAGGTAGACAGGTAGACAGATAGACAGGTAGACACGTAATCAAGCTCCTTCCTTGTTTCCTTGTTTACCTGTTTACCTCCTCGATACTCCATTCCAACCTGGGACGCACGGGTCCCAGGCGCGGCTCCGGCCATTGCATTCCAGGCGCACCGGCGCCGTCGACATTGAAGGCCAGGGAATGTTCGTCATGGAAATAGCGCTTCACGCGGAAGGCGCTGGCGTTCAAACCCAGCAGGTAGCGTCCTTCGTTTAGCAAATCCGCCGGAATGGTGCACCGGCTGGTGTAATGACCAGCGGGGCGCACGCCGTAGCGAGCGTACTGCTCGGGATCATCGGTATCAAAGGAGGTGAAGACGAACTCGCCCTGCATGGTCAACAAGTAAATGCCGATGCGCAAACCGGTGATGGCGCCCTCCAGGCTGTAATCCACCGAAATGGTTACCGGTTCGGTCGAGCGGACGGTATCCACCACGCGTTGCTTATCGTTGCAGACCCGCAATGCGATGGGTCGGAAGGGTGCAGACTGAGCGGGAACTTCGTCAGCATGCCAGATTCGTTCGCCCACCTGGGAGAAACCGGCGGACATGTAATAATCTACAGCTTTTGACGTGGCGTCGCGCAAAACCAGCTGCCCTTTTTCTAATAAGATGGCCTCTTCGGTCAGGCGCAGAATAGCCGACATGTTATGGCTGACGAACAGAACTGTGCGGCCTTCCTGAGCCACATCGCTCATCTTGCCGAGGCACTTACGCTGGAACTCGGCGTCACCCACCGCCAGAACCTCATCCACGACCAAGATCTCCGGCTCCAAATGGGCTGCCACAGCAAACGCCAGACGCAGATACATGCCGCTGGAATAACGCTTGACCGGGGTGTCAATAAACTTCTCCACCTCGGAGAACGCCACGATTTCGTCAAATTTGCGATCGATTTCGTCCCGCTTCATACCCAGGATGGCGCCGTTGAGATAGATGTTCTCACGACCGGTGAGTTCCGGATGGAAGCCGGTACCCACTTCCAACAAAGAACCCACTCGCCCGCGGATCTCGGCGTAGCCCTCGGTCGGCTCTGTCACCCGCGAGAGCACCTTGAGCAAGGTGCTCTTCCCGGCGCCATTGCGACCGATCACGCCCAACACCTGGCCGCGTTTGACCTCGAAAGAGACGTCTTTCAGCGCCCAGATGGTGCTGTTATTGCCCAGCGTTCCCCGGATCGATCCCAGCGGGTCCCTGGCGACCCGCGCCAGGCTATCCCGCAGCGTGCGGTAGCGCTCCTGAGAAACGCCGATGCGGTATTCTTTACCTAAATTCTCAACTCGAATCGCCAAATCGCTCATAAGATCAAGGGATAGGGGATAAGGGATAGGGGAACGAGATAGCGCTCTATCCCCTATCCCTTATCCCTTGGTTTCTAAACCATGTCGGCAAAGCTGCGCTCCATGCGCCGAAAATAAAACATGCCGGATATTAACACCACCACCGCGATCACGGCGGACACCGCCACCATGGGACCAGGCGCGGCTTGCTTACCGAGCAACGCCCAACGGAAGCCCTCCACCACGCCGACCATGGGGTTGAGGGCGTAAACCAGGCGCCAATTTTCGGGGATCTCGGAGGAGGAATAAACTACCGGGGTGATGTAAAACCAAAATTGGGTCAGGAAGGGCAGCACGTACCCGATATCACGGTAAATCACGTTCAAAGCCGATAACCATAGACCAACGCCGAGGGCAGTGATTAATGCCAGGATCAAAAAGAAGGGCAGCGTCCAAATTGCCGCAGTCGGGGTTACCTCGAAATACACCATTAATCCGAGCAGGACGACAAAGGCGATCAAAAAATCCACAACGCCGCCCAGTACCGAAGAGATTGGCACCACCAGGCGTGGAAAATAGACCTTTGTGATCATGTTGCGGTTGATCACCAGAGAGCGCCCGGCGTCGGTGAGCGCCTTGGAGAAAACACCCCATGGTAGCAGGGCGGCGTAGGAGAATACCGCATAAGGCTGGCCTTCCGAAGAAACATTCAGCAGACCACCGAAGAAGATGGTGAACACTATCATGGACAAAACGGGCTGCAAAATCGCCCAGGCAGCTCCCAGGAGAGTCTGCTTGTAGCGCACCTTGATATCCCGCCACGTCAGGAAGTAAATGAGTTCGCGATATTTCCATAAATCGCCCAGGTTCAACGAACCCCAGCCGCGCGAGGGGCGGAGAATGATAACTTCGTCCTGGGTATTTGAGGTAATCGCAGTCATAAGTAAAATTCAAGGGATAAGGAATAGGGGATAGGGGTTCAACCCTTCATCCCTTATCCCTTATTCCTTGCTCCTTATACCAAGCAATCGTCCGGCGCAGGCCCTCTTCGAACGGCATCTGCGCTCTGAAACCGAAATATTGCTCGGCGCGGGTCGTATCCAGCGCCCGGCGCGGCTGACCATTCGGTTTACTGGTATCCCAGACCAGGCGGCCCTCGAATCCGGTCAGGCGGGCGATCATCTCCGCTAAATCCTTAATGCGAATTTCGCTCCCCGAACCCAGGTTGACTGGTTCTGCGCCATTGTAATACTCTGCCGCCAGCAGGATGCCTTCAGCGGCATCCTCCACGTAAAGGAATTCGCGGGTTGGCGATCCATCACCCCACACAATCACATCCGCATCCCCTCGCTCCCGGGCTTCCAGGCACTTGCGAATCAACGCCGGGATGACGTGCGAGGTTTGCAGGTCAAAATTGTCGCGGGGACCATACAGGTTGACCGGTAGCAGGTAAATAGCATTAAGGCCATACTGCGCCCGGTAAGCCTGAGCCTGGACTAATAGCATCTTCTTGGCAAGCCCATACGGCGCGTTCGTCTCCTCGGGATAACCATCCCACAGATTTTCTTCCCTGAAGGGCAGGGGAGTGTATTTGGGATAAGCGCAAATGGTTCCGAGGGCGACAAACTTGTCTATGCCGCGCCGCCAGGCTTCGTGCATCAAGGGCACGCCCATCATCAGGTTATCATAAAAGAATTCAGCCGGTCGCGCCCGGTTGGCGCCAATGCCGCCGGCCAAAGCCGCCAGGTGAATGATGATGGTTTCAGGTTTATGGGTTGAAGGTCCATCGGTTGAAGGTTGAAAAGTTGAAGGTTTAAGGTTATCAGGGATCTCCAGATCATCGAATAGTTGCTGGATGGCAGCAATATTCCTCAAATCATATTCTTCAACCCTGGGCACTATGACCTGCAAGGCTCCTCGTTTTTCGAGTTTTTCCACCACAAAAGAACCGAGAAACCCGGCTCCACCGGTAACGACGACACGTTTATTTTGCCAATGGCCTCGAGAGGCTTCAGTATTTGTCATCATGATTCCATCTCGTCATAATCTTTCCAACCTTAGACCTACTGTACAATAAACTGCGCATTGCGATAACGCTGGTCGTATGGGCTGCTGAAAACCTCATCCCTAAGGGCATGTAAGACCTCTCGGACGCCATCGTCCACAGTTCGATTCGCCTTAAACCCCAACTTTTCCTGGATCTTTTCATAGGAAACTGTGATATCGCGCATATCGCCGCCAAAAGTCATATCTTTGTAGTGCACCACCGTTTCCGGCAGGCGCTTGAGGATCAATGTCACGATTTCGTCCTTGGTGTAATTGCCCTCCTGCGAACCGAGATTATAGACTTCTCCGCGAACTTTCTCTTCAGCGGCTTCCAGGCCGAGGGCAATTCCAGCGACTGCATCAGAAACGTGCATGAACGAGCGGGAATAGCCGCGCTGGTAAATTAATAGCTCTCGCCTGGAGTAGGCCTCTAATACAAACTGGTTGACGATCAGATCGAAGCGTGTCCGGGGGGAAAGGCCGTACAGCGTCGCCACCCGGAAAATAAGCGGCGCGCAGGGCGCACCGGCCTGCGCCAGCAGATAGCGCTCGGCGTTAATCTTGGTCTCCGCATAAAGCGATTGAGGATTGAGAGGCGAATCTTCGGTGACCGGTTTTCCATCGGGCGAGAGGCCGTAATTGCTGTAGGTAGAGGCGTAGACGAAGCGGTTGACGCCCATCTCTCCAGCCTGTTCAAACACACGCTGGGTCGATTCAACATTATAGCGCCAGGCCACTTGCCGGCCGACTGCCTGGCAGGCCGGGAAGCCAGCAATGGCTGCCAGGTGCACGACCGCCTGAGGGACGGGCCAATCCGGACGGGCGGCGGCCCTGACTGCACGGGGTTCCCACACATTCGCTTTCACGAAATGAAATGCAGGATGGGGAAAATAAGCCATCAAGGATTCGCCGCCGAAGAGCAGATCATCGACAACTGTGACCTGATAACCACGGCGCAGTAAATGGCCAGTCAAATAGGAACCGATATACCCGGCTCCTCCAGTGATTACAACGTGACGTTCGTTCGCTGAAGATCCTGTGGTCATTCCTTAGCAACCAGATTCCGATCTGGTATACCATCTATGGTTGGCATACCTTGCACGAATAAAAGAACTTTAAAGCCGCGCACCTCGATCGCAGGTATTCCGGGCTTATCGACAATATCAACGCCCTGCTCGAGACAGCTCAGGCGGCAGATATCGGCTATGTCCCCCTCGCCGACCAGCCGCACCTGGCTAAAGCCTGCCTGCCTGACCTCGACCAGCAAATCTCGGACCCGCTGGCGCACGCGGCGATAAAGCCGCATCGATTGGTCAATGTAGTTCATTGTCAGCCGGGCACGAAAGGCGATCCCTTCCGGGGTAATGATGTAACGCAGTTTCCGCCGCTGTGCTCGTTTGACTTTAACGTAGCCCTTGGCGACCAGCCGCTTCAGGTGCCAGTTGACAGTACCTACAGCCACTCCCAGTTGAGCCGCCAGATTGGCCTGAGTGACATCCGGATCATGCTCGATTTGCTCGAGCAAGATCATTTCACGGTTGGGATCGGGAGAAGTATCCATAAGAAAGTCCAAAATTCAACGGCTGAATTATAACTTGTCGCGG
>DATCIL010000353.1:0-1671 GCA_036507795.1 Anaerolineales bacterium
CGGGCGCATAGCGCGCGTTGACAACGGGGGCTTCAAGGGGAGCGGCGCAGGACGATGTGAATGCGGCGACGAAGATTGGCGCAACATAGCGCAGCCAATGATTTAACATGATATTGATCCTCCCTTTCTTGGTAGCGGCCGTTTCGGCCGCCCTCTTAATGGCAAGGCAATATACAACAAAGCAACGGCGGCAGGGAAGAGTAATCGACGCGGGCGTACGGCTGGTTCGTCCGTACTAAATTCAGCCCCGGTTAAGGCTAGAGACCTAGAGGGACGTAGGTCCGAATAGTCCATTGTCACCAAAAGGATTTCGCCACCCACCCGTTTCTGATTAATTCTAATTTGCTTTCAAGTTGAGACCAACTATTCAGGGCCAAGCCGTAATGCTGCGCAAACGCCCAGAGTCAGCCGCCAGTCTTGGCAAGCCCTGTTCCAACTGCCGAGTGACACTTTCCAAGTCTGAAAACACTCGATTGGGAAATTCCTTCTCCCGAATTTCATCCCACACATGCTCCTGCGGGTTCAATTCCGGCGAGTAGGGTGGCAGCCGCAGTAAACGAATGTTTTCGGGCACCACCAAAGCCTTGGCCACATGGGAACTGGCTCCATCGATCACCATTACGATGAACTCATCAGGATGCGCGGCGCTGACTTGGGCCAAATATTCGCCCATCCGCTCGGTGTTCATATTGGGGCAAATCATCCAGTCCAGATCCCCCTCTATCGGGCTCACCGCGCCATAAACATAGACAAACTGCCGCACGTAACCGTTGTCCACCACCGGTCGCTCGGGTGCCGGAGCCCAGCAACGCCGGATTCTGACCATGCGCCCAAAACGCGCTTCATCTTGAAACATCAGCCGCACGTCCCGGCCTTGAACTTCTTCTGGGTTTAACAAGGCTGCCAGTGTTTCCGGAAGTTTTTTTTCCAGTCTTCTTGTGCCGCCGGATCGCTCTTGGGATGACGCGTATCCGGCGCTACTTTCCGCCATCCATGCCGGGCCAGCAATCGATAAGCGACTGATGCCTTCACCGGCTTACCCAATTTTTGCGCCAGAGCCGCCCGCAAAGGCGAGAGGACCAGCATGCCGCCAGCCCTGGCCTGCCCCAGCCAGGGCTCCAGGAACTCTTTTTCTTCCTCCAAACTCAGTAAAGCGTTGCGGCGACCACCCCAGTTTCGGTGCTTGGCGCTGGCCACAAAAGGCTTCTGTGATTGTCGAAAGCCTGCCTTCAACCGGGCGGCGGTCGCCCGCCCCACCCCTAATAAGGCCGCTGTCTCGGTCAGCGTGGCTCCCATGATCGCTGGTAGCAGCACAGCTTGAGCCGCCCGCAGTTCCTCCAGGTTAGTAGCTTGTGCCACCGCCTTCTGGGCTTGCGTCACTAATCTCATATCCGTAAGACGAGGTCTTGCCATGCCCACAATCTACCACAATTCGTCTCATCTTGAAAGCGAATTAGAATAATCGAGGGTAAACCCCCAGCTTGGCCCTGGCTTCGGGACACGCTTAACACTGGGGGCTCATGATGTTAAATAGTGTCCGACCGAAAACCCCATTTTTTGGAAAACCGGCCGCCTAACTTTTGAGTGCAACATGCGGTTTTCGTGTTTTGATGTGCGAAAGGCAAAGTTTTTCAGTTATTGCGAATGGGAACGTGAATTTCGTCAGTTTCT
>DATCIL010000354.1:0-5199 GCA_036507795.1 Anaerolineales bacterium
CGGCCCCAGGTCAACGGTGCCCTCGATGGGGCTCATCTTTCTGAGAAACAGCTTTCGCCGCGAACCTCAAGGATTAGGGTTGCCGCCTCCCGAGAATTTCGAGGTGCCAAAGACGTCATCTTCAAAGTCGAAGATATCACCCTTATCCCGGCGATCCGTCCAAATCCCGTAGACCAGGCTGCCGGAGGTGGTCAGGTCGAAGTAATCGCCGATAAAGACGAAGTCCACGATTGACGAGAAATCGGAAATCCGCAGGTTGGCCGACCATCCGGGGCCACCCTGGCCTTTCTTTGCCGAGAAGATGTCGTAGTACAGGTTTGGCGAACTCGGGAAAACGATCGGAAAGGCTGGAGACAACCGGTGGTCTTCCCACAGGAGATAAACGGACGAAGATTGGTTGCTGCTCTGCGTTTCCAGCGCTACGTAGCCCTGAGCGCGTACCAGCCCGTCGTCGTTGACCGTCTGCAGTGCCGACCAGGAATTATATGGACTGCCGGAGCTCGTGACATAGCGAATATCGCCGTCTTCGGGCGTATCAGAGAACCCCGGTTCTGGATTTGCCGCCGGGTCGTGGGTGTAGGCGACGTGGGCTGCGCCCTGAGCGTCTATCTCCACATCCGGGAACATGACGCCCCACCAGCGATGGTAGAATACCTCCGGACCCAGCCAGAAGGGCGCTTCAAAAGCGTCCGAGGCCGCCGTCACGATAGCATCCCAGGTTGCCCCATGGTCGGCGGACCGCCGGGTGCGGATCTGGAAGTTTCCTGCCAGCCAGCCATCCGGACCCGAATTGTACCAGGCGGCCAGCACTTCTCCGCCCAGGCCTGCGCTGGGCCGCGAGCCCTGTACCACAACGGGGTTGCCGCACCCGCCCGAGCTTTCGTCCAGCAGGACTGGAGCATCCCACGTAGCACTTTTATCGGCCGACCGCGCAAATGTGATGTGGCAGTCGAAGGGTTCGAAATTATCGAAGCGGGTAGCGGTGATGTACGCCCAGTCCGACTGGGCAGGATCCACATGGGTTCCGATCCAGGGCTTGTCGTAGACGAAACCCGGATCGAACTCGATGATCTCGCCCGTTTCGATGTCGAAGGTGATGCTCGTCGGATCGCCATCCAGGGCCACGACCGGGCCTGCCCAGCTGGCGCCATTGTTGTCCGAATAACTGACCACGATGTCCCAATCATCAATGAAGGTAATGGTGGTCTCGGTCTCCTCAAAGGAGAACTTGATGTCCATGTAGGCGTAATACACCCGGCTGCCGCCCGGGGCATACGCCAAAACCGGGTCGCTGCACGAGCTGATTTCTGTAAGCTGCGGCATGACCACCGGGAGCGACCAGCTCGAGCCGCCATTTGAGCTGGTATAGGCAACGCATGCGACCTCAATTTCGCCGATGTAATGGCTCCCGGCAACCAGTTTTTTCTTATTGGCAGGATTGGCTGCGACTGTTGGCTCATTTTCGTGGATCACCGGGTTCACACCAATGGGAACGTCATCCGTTCTGCCAGGCTTGCCCTTGGAGGGAGGGATGCCACTTTCGCTGATATCCTTGCCCTGAATTGTGGTAATGCCCAGCGCGTCCGCCCGCAAGAGCATCGGCTCACCACTGAAGAACTTGACCTGGCCTCTGATCTTCTCCGGGAACTGCGGTTGTCCTCTCTGCCGTGCGTACGTGGTCATCGATGGCCCTGGGGACAGCAGCCCCGCCGCCAGAATCGCACAAAACACGATCAAGCGCATTCGTTTCCAATTGCCGTTCATTTCTGCTAACTCCTTTCGATCAAACCATCCTGTCCCAACGCCTATTCATCCCCCAGATACACGCCAGCGCACACCACCTCCTTTCGCGAGCGCCCAGGCGACAAAATCGAAGACCTCCCTGCTTCGAGTAGTGCGGTAATGCGCGGGCATAAACAGCCACCGCCGTTGAACAAATATGAAGCCCAATTAGCTCATCGACCGTTTATACAAGTATTTGCAGAATTGAAGACAGCGATGGAGAAAAATCCAAGCAGGGACAAGTACCGAAGGGATTATGCCAGATCCAGCTTCGAAAACTCCCTTACAGAATAGAGCAAAATTATGTCTAAGTCAAGAGGGAAAATGTACTATGGCGCTTTTATTCTCCGCCAGGCTCTCTGAATGTTTCTGCCTATGGATAAATGTACACGTCAACAAGGGTCCCACTCGCATCCCGGAGGGTGGCTTTGTCGCCCGAGTTATTCCAGATCTCCACGTTGCTGCCGTAATTGAACCCGCACCACTCAGCGTGATCTTCATTGGTGTAGACGCGGCACGTCTGGCCGGGCTGGATCAGGAAGGCGGGGAAGGTAAAGATGTTATCCGCATCGTCGCGCAAGGTCCAGTTGGCCAGCTGGATCTCCACCACGTCGAGGTTCTTGATTTCCACGTACTCGCCGGTCTCATGAATGCCAGCTCCGTCGTAAAAGATGTTGACGATGTCAACGTTGCCGGCGGTGGCCGGGGGCTTGCCGGTGGCAGTCGGCGTGCTTATGGGCATTGGGGAATTGGTAGGGATCAACGGTGTGCCGGTAGCCGGGAGCTGCTCGGTGGCAGTCGGCGTGCCGATAGGTATAGACCAGGCGGCGCCCCCGCGCATGACAAGGGGCAGATACACCCGGCTCTGTTCAGTTGAGGATGCTGCAAAGCTTCGAAAGATTGTCGATTGGGCCGCAGTGGAGCTATCAGTGACCTGCTGAAGAAGCAACAAGGGTATGCATGCCGCCAGGAGGATGGCCAGGAATACCTGGCGACGGGTTTGGGCGTGCACAGCTGCCTCCTTTCGGATTGGATCAGGCCGGTTTATCCGTTTTATCAGGAGGATCGATGACTATTTCGAGGGGATTATATCTTACCTTAGCCGTTCTTCGCGGCCTGGCGGTTCCTCTTCGGCGAGTAATTTTCTCGCTTGCTTTGAAATCCCTCTTTGGCTGAGAATAAATCCAACTGGATGGATATAGCGTATAATTAATCCGAGGCTTGCACTGCGCATGGATGCCGGAATAGCCTGTCGGTTTGTGCGGAGGGGAATTCCAAAGGAGGTGATGTTGGCACAATCTAATCTGGATATTTCCAATAGCTGTCAACCTTTCCAATAAATCCATCATTACCGCTTCGCCGCAGAGAAAAGCGAAGAGTTTACCCGCCAAGTGTTCCAAAGGAGGAATACCCATGTTTTCCAGGCAACTTTCTGTTAGCCGCAAGCATTTGCTCCGGCTGTTGATTTTGGTAGCCTTACTATCGCTGCTGGTCGCGGTGATCCCGGCGGCAGCCCAGGGGCGCCCGTTCTCCACTACCCTGACCGGGGCGGCGGAGGTGCCCGGTCCGGGCGATCCCGACGGAAGTGGCACCGCCCACATTTCCCTCAATCAGGGTCTAGGAGAAGTGTGCTTTGAGCTGGTCGTCGAAGGCATTGCACCGGCTACCGCTTCCCACATCCATTTTGCCCCTGCCGGCGTCGCCGGAGGGGTGGTCGTGCCCTTGACACCTCCTCCCACCGAGGGATCCTCCAGTGCTTGTGTTAGCGTCGATCCCGATTTGATCAAGGCCATCCGCCAGAATCCTGAAGAATACTACGTGAATGTTCACAATGCCGATTTTCCGGCGGGGGCGCTGCGCGGCCAGCTATCCAAATAGCCACAGAGTATTTCATCGTTGTGCCATAGAGAATGCACCTCCCGCGTGCCCTACCCACGGCACGCGGGAGATTAGTACTACATCTCAGCTCAGATTATTCTATCGACATATCTAGAAATCGGCGCGATAATTGTACAAGGGCAACCTGGTATCGATTGCCGCGACTCGTTTCGATCCCCATCATTTTGCTGAAGGAGGAAACTATGCCAGCTTACGTCACCTTGTTTAACTGGACCGAACAGGGCATTCGGGATATTAAGGAAACTGCCAACCGGGCTAATGCGGGCCGGGCGGCGTGGGAAGCAGCCGGCGGGCGCTTCATCGGAATCTGGTGGACGCTCGGACAATATGATGGCGTGATTATCCATGAGGCGCCGGATGACGAGACGGTCACCCGGCTGCTCATGTCCACAGGGATGCAGGGCAACATTCGAACCACCACCCTGCGCGCTTTCGGTGAAGAGGAAATGCAGAGCATCCTGGAGGGATTGCCTTGAGATAGGTTCATCCAAACCGCAAAGAGCTGCTATGAAGCAGCTGAGCCAAGGCGGGCAAAGACCGCCCGAGCGCAAAGGTTTTTTGATTACTCCTGGCGCATCTGACCGCTCCTGGCGGCCTACGCGGTTCCTCTTCATTTGGAAGGGCTGCCTGGATTTATGTGAGCCAATCTTCCAGGACGAGTCCCGCCGCACCGGTCAGGCGCGAGAAATGTTTTTGATTGTGGGAGACGAGCGTGGCGTCCTGGTCCAGGGCGATGCTGGCGATCTGCAGGTCCAGATCGCTGATGAGCTGGCCGGCGCCCTCGAGCTGTGCCTTAAGCTGGCCAAAGCGCCGGCCGGACCACTCATCGTAGGGTAGGACCCTCAGGGCTGCTAATAGCACGTCCAGTCGCGCCAGGTTGTCCGGGGCGCGCTGCGATTTGGTCGCCCCGTGCGCCAATTCGCCAACGCTGATGGCCGTGATGGCCAGCTCTTCGTCCGGCGCCACTCGCCCGGTCAAATCCAGTTGTGCGCGCAGGATCGCCACGCAGTGATCGCTGTCCAGGATTTTCACAGGTCTATTTTGGGTCGGGCGGGCATGCTCAGCCGTTCCTCAGCGATCTCATCTGCCAGGGCAGCCAGGTCGCTTTCTTCCCGCCATAGGCCAAAGGCCGCCATGGCTGGGTGCAGCTCACGCTGCTCGACCTTCTCCAGGATGGCCTCATTTTGCCCAAGCGCTAGAGCCAGCTGGCGTGCGGCCCGCGAGGTGCGCTCCAGGCGCTCCAGCTCCGCCGCCCCGATCAAGGCCGCCACCGGACGCTCCCGGCGCTGGATGATAAAGCGCTCGCCGCTCGCCGCCCGGCTAATCAGCTCGGAGAAGCGGCTTTTGGCTTCTGCGACATTTACTTTCTCCACGTTTCACCTCTTTCAAGTTGGTCATTATGATCAACTTGAAATATTATACACGAATGTGAAGGTCATCGCCAAGCGGATCAACGCAGCCCGAGCGCATGAGAAGCCGCCGGCGGGGCGGTTCTTCTTAAATTTCGAGCGCCTGCCG
>DATCIL010000355.1:0-1726 GCA_036507795.1 Anaerolineales bacterium
TGAATCTATGAGCAAACTCATCTCTCTCTCCGAAGCCATCGAGCGATTTGTTCGGGATGGCGATACGGTTTATGCTGCTGGCTTCACCCATCTAATTCCTTTCGCCGCAGGTCACGAAATGATTCGCCAGGGTTTGCGAGATTTGGTTTTAGCCCGGGCCACCCCCGATTTGGTCTACGACCAGATGGTTGCCGCCGGCTGCGCGCGCAAGGTGATCTTTTCCTATATGGGCAATCCCGGCGTGGGCTCGCTGCGTTTTGTGCGCGCCGAGATCGAGGCCGGGAACCTGGAATGGGAAGAGTACTCTCATTTCAGCATGATTTCCCGCTTGCAGGCCGGCGCCGCCGGCGTTCCGTTCATGCCCATGAACCAGACTGCCGCGGGGGACCTGGAGCGCGCCAACCCGGCTTACCAGCGCGTTACAGACCCTTATTCCGGCCGGGAAATCGTCGTCGTGCCTGCTCTCAACCCGGATGTGGCCATCGTCCACGTGCAGCGCTGTGATGCTGAAGGTAATGCCCACGTGTGGGGCATCATCGGCGAGCAGAAGGAATCGGCCTTTGCTGCCAGCCGGGTGATCTTGACCGCTGAGGAGATCGTGCCGGAGGAGGTGATCCGTTCGGACCCCAACCGGACCTTGATCCCCGGCATCATCGTCGACGCCGTTTGCCACGTGCCGTACTGCTGCCATCCTTCTTACACCCAGGGCTATTACGACCGCGATAACGCCTTCTACCTGGAGTGGGATGAGATCAGCAAGACCCGCCAGGGCGTGCAATCCTACCTGGAGGAATGGGTGTACGGCGTCAAAGACCGCCAGGAATATTGGCAGAAGCTGGGGCCGGAAGTGCACGCTCGCCTCAAAGTAGGAGAACGACCGAGTGCGGTTGTCAATTACGGAGGTTATTAGGAATCCGCTAATTTTCGCTAATCTTCACGAAGGGCTCTTGCCGAGTTTAGGAGCATACAATATGAAGCCGATGGTGGATTTGCTCTATAAAGACGAAGTTTACGCAATCGTTGGCGCAGCCATGGAGGTCTACAATGAATTAGGGCCCGGATTTCTTGAAGCGATCTATCAGGAAGCGCTTGAAATCGAATTTAGAGCGAGACTGATACCGTTCTGCGCTCTGGCAGAGCTGCCTGTCTCATATAAAGGTCAACGTTTAAAGAAGTTTTACATTGCTGATTTTTTAGTTTATGAACGAGTCGTCGTCGAAATTAAGGCCCTTAGCCATCTGACATCGATTGAAGAAGCCCAAGTTATCAATGAGTTGAAAACATCAGGTCTAAAGTTAGGTCTACTTATCAACTTCGGCGCCAGCGATGGACTGGAGTGGAAACGCAAAATCCTTACGCAGAAGCCCATAAGAAAGAACAAATAATTGGCAATTTTTAGCGAACATTCGCGCAAATTAGTGGATAAATAATCCCATGATTGAACCAGCTTATACTTCTTCTGAATTAATGACTGTCAACGCCGCGCGGCTTCTGCTAGATGGGGATGTGGTTTTTGTCGGCGTCGGACTGCCGAACCTAGCGTGCAACCTGGCGCGGCGCACGCACGTCCCCAACCTGGTGATGATCTATGAGGCCGGCGTGATCGGCGCGCAGCCCGCCCGGCTGCCACTCTCCATCGGCGATCCCACCCTGGTGAGCGGCGCCCTGGCGGTGTGCAGCATGTACGACATCTTCGCCTTCTATCTCCAGCGAGGCAACATCGATG
>DATCIL010000356.1:0-7801 GCA_036507795.1 Anaerolineales bacterium
TACATCCGGCGGACAAGATCATAGTCCTGGTCACTGACTATTGTAAAGTGGTCGATCTGGCCTTGATCGAGGATTTCTCTGCCATTGGAGTCCTTGTCCATAGCCAAAAGCGCATCACGGAGAGATTGGCGCAGGTCGCTGTCTACGCTTTTGAGGACCACCCAGGGCGGGATTGGGCTGGGTCCCCACGCCTCAATCACACGGATACTGCTTGCGATTTCGGGTCGATGGGCGATGATCATGTCCAAAACAGTCGAGTCGATAGCGGATGCGTCTACTTGGTGTGCGAGAATCATCTCTAATGAGCGAACGTGGGACCCGGAACCAATAACCCTTCCGAAGTATCCGGATATTTCTTCCAGCATCGCCAGTTGGTAGCGGGTCAGGTTATAACCGGAATGGGAGTTGGGTTCGTTATAGGCCCAGGAAGCGCCGCGCAGATCGGCGAAGGTTTGAAAGCGACTATCGCGGTGGACGACTACATCGGAAAAGTAGATCGGCCGGTTTTGGTAGCGTTCAAACTTCATGACGGGGGCAGCCAGGAGCTCGATATAGGGCTTGTCACGATGCCTTTTCCAGACATACGGTAAACTGCACATCCAGCATACCTGAATTTCACCCCGGTCAAAGTGATTTTCCCGTTCTTGCCAGGGCAAATTGTCGATGAATTCGATGGGTATGGCCAGCTGCCGGGAGATGTGCTCAACGATCATCTTACAGCTGTAGTCGGCAACTTCGGACTGGATCGAGGTAATTTTGAGCGATTTCATCGGTGAGGTCATGCGATTGAAAAGATGATTATCATCCCGGATTTCTCCCCTCTTGATCGCGCGGCTGGCGTTCAGGATAAGGCAAAGGTATATACGCCACAGACGGCCTGCGCTGCGGGGCCTGGGGGAACAGGTTCATTAATTGATATACTTCCTCAGGTACATCAGTGACTATCGGTAAGCCCAAACTACGCGCCTCATCGACATTGATCGGATAATCGTGAGTCCATCTTCCCCGGACCATGGATTCGATCAATTTCGTTTTTGTCTCTTCATCCATGCGATCCGCGATGATGCGGTCAATGGTACTGATGACCTGGTTTATGGCCTTGCGCGACACGTCGGCCAGAACGAGGGTTTCATCATCGATGCGATTGAAATCCTTCTTTTCGAGAACGTTCAATAATGAAACTGCAGGAAATTGCCCAATCTGGGGATCAATCGGACCAAGGACTGCATTCTCGTCCATAACAATTTCATCGGCGGCCAGGGCGATCAGAGTGCCGCCAGACATGGCGTAGTGAGGCACGAATACAGTCACCTTGGCCGGGTGCCGGCAGAGGGCAAAAGCGATCTGTTCGGCGGCCAGGACCAGGCCGCCGGGAGTATGCATGATCAGATCGATGGGGATCTGTGGATCGGTCAACTTTACAGCGCGCATGATCGCTTCAGAATCGTCGATGTCGATATACCTGGCCAAAGGGAATCCCAGGAAGGAGAGGCGTTCCTGGCGATGAATTAAAGCAATTACTCGAGAGCCACGCTTCTCCTCCAGTTTGCGGAACATGCGGGTGCGCGCAGATTCGAGAATCTTCTGGCGGATAACTGGCTGGATTCCTGCAATAACGAGGAAGATCCAGAATAAATCAGTGAAAGAAAAGTCCATGCTCTCCTCCGAAGAAGCTCACCAGGGCCAGTATTCATCCCGGTGCCAGCGGGAATACGCCCGGTGACGATGACCAAACACATTGATCATTAATACACCAAAAATGAAGCCGCCGATATGCGCCCACCAGGCTATGCCGCCCATCTGTACGCCGGATGGCATCGCCAGAGAAAATAATCCAGAGTAAAGTTGCGAAACAAACCAGAAGCCGAGAAAGACGACTGCGGGAATCTCCACAAACCACGGGAAGAAAAACAGCAAGAAAAGCGTAATAACTCTGGCTCTCGGAAAGAGCAGGAAGTATCCTCCTAAGACGCCCGCGATCGCACCGCTGGCGCCAATGACCGGTACGCTGCTTCCTTGGGCAAAATATAACTGGACCAAATTGGCTGCCAAACCGCCGAGAATGTAAAACAAGAGGTAGCGAATCGACCCCAGGCGATCTTCGACATTATCGCCGAAGATGTAGAGGATCCACATATTGCTGATGAGATGAAAAAAACCGCCATGTAAAAACATATTTGTGAACAGGGTTGTCCAAGATGCCGGATCCAGGCTGCTTATCTGGCTGGGAACCATTCCGAAAGTGCGGATAAAGGAAAAGAGCTCGCTCTGAGAAAGACCGATCTGGTACAGGAATACCAACGTGTTCAGAATGATCAGCGACCAGTTGACGACCGGGAAATTATAAGAACGGATTGTGTCGCGCAGAGGGATCATCGGCTACCTCGATTCAGCGATCAACTTTCATCAAGCCTGTTGACTCTGGCTTGATTGTGTTTACTGCGGAGTGCGATCAATAAAATCCAGGATATGCCGGGCAATCATCTCGCCTTTCTCTTCTTGAAGATAATGACCGGCATCCCGGATGATCAGGCGGGGCTGTTTCCTCGTGATTGGCATCAGGCGCCGGAAAAAAAGATCCCCGCCCCCTGTAATTGGATCCGAATCAGAAAACATGACCAGAGCCGGTTTTTGCCAGCGAGAGAGCACTTCCCTGGCCCGGCGCATCTCGGGTGCACCGGGATCTTCGGGCGAAAGGGGCACCAGCAAAGGCCAGGCCGCTGCACCGGCTTTGTAGGAAACATCAGGAAAGGGGGCTTCATAGGCTGCCAGGATGTCTTTGGTTATTCCCTCGGGATGCGCCAAACCCATGCGGATTATTCGCCCGATGGGCAGGTTGGGGATCCGTGCGGCGAACTGCCGCCACTTGAGAAACGCTTCGGAAAAGGCTTCCTCACCAATCGGCAGGCCGGCATTCATGATGACCAGCCGGGAGAAGCGTTCTGGGTTCTGGCTGGCAAAAGTCAGGCCGAGCAAACCGCCCCAATCCTGGACAACCAGGGTGATCCGCTTGAGGTCCAGGTCCTGGATGAAGCCAGCCAGAGTGTCGAGATGCATTCGGAACGAATAATCGCCGATCTCGCTGAGTTTATCTGAACGACCAAAGCCAATAAAGTCCATTGCCACTGCCCGATGGTCCGGGGAGAGGAGCGGGATACACTTGCGATATAGATAAGACCAGCTTGGCTCGCCGTGCAGGCAAAGGATCACATCACCCTGACCTTCGTCTATATAATGAACGCGGAGTCCATTCACCTCCAGATAGCGAGGCTTGTAAGGAAAACCGGGCAGATTTGCGAAGCGATCTTCGGGTGTACGGAGAATAGCCATGTTCCTGATCTTGAGTCAGAGCCGATAATCGGGCTAGGAAAACGCCAGCAAGAGGAGATACAATGTCGATACGATCACCACCAGGATAGCCAGGCCGCGCAGGAATTCCAACACGAGTACCAGGCATTCTCGATAGTTTACCTTATTATCGAGAGATTCTCTACTGGTTCTGTGCTGCTTATCAAGAATGGATTCGATTGATTGACGTTAGCCGGCAGATAGCGGCCAGAGTATCGGAACCAAAATAATTGCCACTACATAGATAATAACTGTAAGAAGCCCGCCTACTTTCAGAAAATCCACGAACCGATAGCCACCGGGACCATAAACCATCAGGCAGGCTGGCTCCAGGGGTGTGAGATATGAAGTGCTGGCCGCGACCGCGATCATCATGGCGAAAGTCCTGGGATTCAAGCCAATTCGAAGCGCCGTTTGCATTGCTACTGGGACCACGACTATGGCCGCAGCCTGGTTCGACATGGGTTGGGTGAGCAGAACAGCCAATGCGAAGAACGCGGTCAAAAGCCAAATTGGATTTGAATTGCCCAACAGGTCGACAAAATACTTAGCTAAAAATTCTGATGTGCCGGTTTGCTCCATGGCAGCGCCGAGGCCCAGCATGCTTCCGATGAGGATCAAAGCTCGCCAATCAACTTCCTGGTAGGCTCGTTCGGGTGTAATGGTTCCGGTAAGGAAAACGACCAGGGCGCCGAGCAGCAGGGCCGTGGGCAGACTGACGAGGTCAAATGTTGCCAACACCAGCACGCTGATAAAAGTAGCTATAGCGATCGGGGCATGGCTTATATTCGAGCGCTCTTTCTCTATTGCGCCGATGACACTCACTTTGTTATTTTCTTCCAATGCAGCGATATTCGCTGGATGTCCCTGTACGAGCAGTATATCGCCTACCTTGAGCCGGATCCGGCTGATTTTTTCCCTGATGGTTTCTCCGTGCCGGAAAATTGCTAAGACCTGCATGTGGTAGCGTTCACGGAAGCGGTGCTGTTTCAATGTGCGCCCAATCAATGGAGATTTGGGCAGGATAATGACCTCTACGAGGCGAATATCTTCGCTTTGTAGTTCTGATTCCGAAAATTCGACATCAGCCTTGATGTCGAGTCCAGCCGTATCTTTCAGTTTGAGAATCTCATCGCGCTGCCCTTGGACCAACAATGTATCGCCGGATTTAAGCCGCCGATTGGCACGAGGGATGAGGTGACGGTCACCATCTCGAATGAGACGCAGGACTGTAAGATCCAAATCCCGGCCAATCCCAGATTCAGCCAGCGTTTTGCCAATCAACGGCGAATCGGGGAGGATCAGGACCTCTGTCAAGTATTGGCGTATGCCCAGGCTATTGGCCAGATCGTTCGGCTGAGCGCGATCAGGAATTAATTTAATCCCAACCAGATGCATGTATAGTAGCCCAAGGATCGAGATCGGAATGCCCACAGGGGCCAACTCGAACATGCCCATCGGTGGTTGGTCATACCTTGTCATCAACCCACTGACGACGATATTTGTAGAGGTACTAACCAAAGTCACGGAACTGGTCAGAATGGAAGCGAAGGCCAGGGGCATCAGAAGCTTTGAGACACTCACCTTAACCCGTTGAGCGAGGCCGATAACGATTGGCAGAAAGAAAGCGGTAGATGCCGTATTGCTGATGAACGCTCCCAGGATTGCTGAGTTCCACATGACCACGTTTAACAGCCGGTTCGGATTATCGCCTGTATAGCGCAGAATGGCGCGCGCTGATAAATCTACTACTCCGGTGCGCAATAGCGCAGCAGTGAGGATGAACAACCCAAGGATCATCATAACCGTTTCGCTGCCAAAGCCGGCAAATGCCTCCTCATCAGGAAGAAGGCCTGTGAGAACGAGGAAGATAAGGATGCCCAGCGCTGTCACATCGGCTGGCACCCACTCAAAGAAAAAGAGGAGCATGGCAGCAGCAATCAGTAGCAGAACCAAAGCGATTTGAATTGTCAGATCGTTATTGAATAGACGCGTTTCTGCACCGAATCCCAGTCTTTTAAATGCCAGTGTACCGACGATAACAGCAACCGAAAGCACTAATCCGATGGTAAGATTTCGGAAACCCCTAATTGGTGGTAGTTTAGCTAGAATACTTTTCCTCAGCATTAGAGGTTTTAATCTCTCTCGAAATTATTTTTGGTCGACTTCTTCCTACGAGAGCATGTATACCTTGGGGAACAACTTCGTTCAATCCGGGGTTTCCCTACAAGTATTAGGGGAATCCCTACCTGTACCATAGGATATTCCCCCATTGATGAGAAGCAGCCGCCAATGTATAGTAGTTGGATACCAAATACAACCAGGAATCAGCTATAGAGATAAATATATTTGAGCTCGAGGTGGCTATGTTGATACAAAGCGGGTACCAGATGATCGCGCTTCTGGCAGGGAAATATACTTCAATCCTCATCCCAATAGCCTATATCGACCCGAGCAGCGGTGGGATGCTGTTCCAGCTATTAGCAGTCTTGTTTGCCCTGTTCTCGGGTTTCATTCTTTTCTTTTCCAGGCAAATTAAAACAGTTTTCGCGCGAATAAAAAGGTTCTTGGGTAATTTCTGGAAAGAATAAATAAAATGAGAACCATCCTCCTGGGCCTGGATGCCTTTGACCCGGATGTGTTTGAAAAACTTTATAACCAGGGTCGCATGCCCAACCTGGCAAAGTATATTGAATCGAAACGGTATGCCCGGTTTCAGGTTTCTAACCCAGCTCAAAGCGAAGTCTCGTGGACCAGTATTGCCACCGGATTGAATCCAGGAGCGCATGGATTATTTGATTTTGTCCATCGAGATCCGACTAATTATTTATTGTATGTTTCTTTGCTCCCCTCCAGGCAAGGGATAGGCGGAACTCACTTCGTCCGTCCCTACAATGCAAGAACGATCTTTGATCAAGCTGCCAGTATGGGTTTTCCGGCAACGACGTTATGGTGGCCTGCCACTTTTCCTGCCCGAATTGAATCACCGGTCCGGACCTTGCCCGGCCTCGGAACACCAGATATCCAGGGAAGGATGGGAGTTGGAAGTTACTTTATCTCCGACCCTGAACATGGATCAAGCGTGAAAAAGACTCCCGTGGAGGCGCTGGAGTGCACGGGCCGGGATCGCTACCGGCAAAAATTGGGAGGTCCAGTTCAACAGAGCAAACAGGGAAAGAAGCAAGTTCATCTTCCATTTGAACTGGAAATTAGCGATGATCAATCCGCTGTATTAAGAATAAAAGACCAGTGCATTGAACTGCGGCAGGGAACTTGGAGCCCGGTCCTGGAGCTGGAATTCAAGTTGGGCATGTTCTTCACCGTTTCAGCGGTTACGCGAGTGATATTGACCCAAACGCGCCCTGACGTAGGCCTGTATTTTTTGCCGCTCCAGATTCATCCTTTGAAATCTCCCTGGCGCTACGGCGCTCCGGGCAGTTTCGTCAAGGAGGTCTGGCGCAAATTTGGGCCATTTCTAACTCTGGGTTGGCCTCAAGACACCCACGGTTTAGAAGATGGAATTATCAATGACCAACAGTTCCTGGAACTCTGCAACCAGGTTTTCCGAATCAGAGTTGACCTGCTGATGTACCTTCTGGAAAATTTTCAGGAGGGTATATTGGGCGTCGTGTTCGACACGCTGGATCGCATCCAGCACATGTTCTGGAAACACGACCCTGATATTGTGGATGATTGGTATATCAAGTATGACGCACTGGTGGGTCGAGTTGAAAACTTTTTCTCAATTCACGCGACCAAAAACGACCGCCTGGTAATCGTCTCGGATCACGGATTTGCGAATTTCGATTACAAAGTCCACCTCAATCGCTGGTTAGTCGATCATGGCTACCTGGAGTCCACTAAAGATTCATCCGGAGGTGATTGGAAAGATATCGATTGGCAGAGATCAAAGGCTTACGCAATTGGTTTGAACGGCGTATATCTTAATATCGTTGGTCGGGAAGCCAAGGGACAGGTCGAGCCAAATCAGCAAGACCGGCTGCTCGCTGATTTGGAAGCGGGTTTACTGGCATTTACAGGACCCGATGGAAATCCCGTGGTCCGGCAAGTATGGAGGAACGCGGAAGCATTTCGTGGCGCTTTCGCACAAAATGGACCGGACCTGGCCATCGGTTATTCGCCCGGGTACCGGTCCTCTGCCGAAACCGGACTGGGTGGCTGGGGAGAAAATGCCACTGTGATAAACTCGGACCACTGGAGTGGCGACCATTGTATCGACCCGCAATCGGTTCCCGGAGTAGTTTTCGCCAGGCATAACCTGGAGAGTTTGACTAACCCCTCCTATTACGACATTCCCTTCTTGACAATCGGTGAGTCTCCGGATATGAACCAACAAGCGCCTCCCCCGTCGATCTCAAAGGAAGACGAGGAGGTTGTTCACGAAAGGCTAAAGAGCCTTGGCTATTTTTAGTGGCAAGCTGGCCTCAAAGAA
>DATCIL010000357.1:0-5482 GCA_036507795.1 Anaerolineales bacterium
TGCTCATCACCGCCAGCCTGGTGCTGGCCAGCTGCGCTCAGCAGCCGGTCGCCACCGAGGCGCCCCAGGCGCAGGCTACGGAACCGCCTCAATCGGAAGAGCCTGTGGCAACTGAAGAAGAGCCCATGGCTACCGAGGAGCCCATGGCGACCGAGGAGCCTGTGGCGACAGAAGCACCCGCCATGGAAGAAGTTACCCTCACCATCGGCTTCACCGCCTCGCAAACCGGTGCACAGGAAGTATCTTCGAAGCGCCAGGTGGACGGCTTGAACCTGTGGTTGAACCAGTTGAATGACGCCGGCGGTATCACGCTGAGTGATGGCACGGTGGTCAAATTCGCTGCAGTGACCTATGACGATGAATCCACCAAGGAACGCGTTCAGGAACTCTACACTCGCCTCATCACCGAAGACGACGCCGATTACCTGATCAGTCCTTATTCCTCAGGCCTGGCTGCAGCTGCATCGATCATTGCCGAGCTGAACGGCAAGGTTATGATCACAGCCGGCGCGGCAGAAGATGATGCTTATAAAACGGGCAATACCGGCCTGTTCCAACTGTACACGCCCGGAAGTCTTTACCTGATCAGCACCGTGGATTTGCTCAAGGAGTTGGATCCCGAAGCCAAAGTCGCCGTTGTTCACGAGAGCGATAAGTTCTCCACGAGTGTCGTGGAAGGACTCAAACCATACCTGGAATCGCAAGGCTTCGAGATTGTGCTCGAAGAAGCGTACGCTTCCGATACTACCGACTTTGGACCGGTCATCAACAAGATCACAGCGTCAGGCGCCACCGTCCTGTTAGGTGGCGGCCATTATCCTGATGGCAGCACCTTCGCCCGGCAGCTCTACGAGCGCAATGTTGGCCTTGATTTCATCTCGTTGCTGGTAGCCCCGGCCGACTCGAAGTTCCCCGAATTGGGCGATGCCGCCCTGGGCGTGGCCACCTCCAGCCAGTGGGAACTCAGTGCCACTCACACTGAGGAGGAGGCCGCTAACTTCGGCGTCGAATGGTTCGGCCCCAGCGGAGAGGAATTCGCAGCCGCCTACGAAGCCGCCTACGGCGATCCACCCACTTATCATGCTGCTGGTGGTTATGCGGCTGGTCTCGTTCTCCAAAAGGCCATCATCGACGCTGACTCGGTGGATCCCGAAGCGGTGAAGGCCGCCCTGGAAGCCATGGACCTCTTCACTTTCTACGGAGGTATCAAGTTCGATACCACGCCTGAAGCGCATGGCCTCCAGCTCGCCCACGAAATGGTCGTCGCCCAGTGGCAGAAGAACGACGCTGGCGAACTGGTCCGTGAGGTGATCTGGCCAGCCGACGTTGCCACGGCAGACCCACTTTTCCCAAGTTCAGCTCCGTAGCCAGTAATCCAACCCAGAAGGAATTCCCTCGGAAAATCTATTTCGAGGGAATTCCTTCGATCTTCGATTCGGGAGTTGATTATGCCGCAAATCGACCTTCTTTTAGCCTCGCTCCCAGATGGCATCCTCCTGGGATTTGTGTATGGGCTGGCAGCCATGGGGTTGGCGCTCATCTGGGGTGTGATGAACGTTATCAACCTGTCGCATGGCCCCATTATCACCTTGGGGATGTTTGGAACCTTCTTCCTGTTCACCAGGGCAGGCACGAATCCCTATCTTGGCCTGATTCCGATCGCAGCACTCGGCCTGTTGCTGGGCATACTGATCTATATTGTAGCGGTCCATCGGGTGATCAATGCTCCCCACCTGTCATCCCTGCTGGCAACCTTCTCTGTTAATATGATCATTATCGGTCTGGGGACAGCTCTTCTTACCACCTCGCCATACAACGTAGATTTCACGCTGCCTGCCATCAAAATTGGATCCACGACTTTATTGGGCACGCGTTTGGTAGCAGCGCTGGTTTCTATACTCTTCACCGGTGGGCTTTACCTCTTCCTGTACCGGGCTCGCCCCGGGAAATACATTCGCGCGGTTGCCAATAATCGCGCCGCCGCGGAACTGATGGGGATCGATTCCACCCGCATTCTGGCCCTCAGCTTCGGCCTGGGCACCATGCTGGCCGCCGTTTCCGGCGCGCTGATTGCAACGTTTTTCCCGTTCAACATCCTGTCCGGCGGGGGTTACGAATTGAAGAGTTTCGTTATTAGCGTTCTGGGCGGATTAGGCAATCCAATTGGAGCGCTGTTCGGCGGATTGATTTTGGGAACCCTGGAGGGCATTATCCCCGCCTTTCTCGAGACATCCTGGGTGCCGGTGATCGAGTTTTCCCTGTTTGTGATGATCCTGCTCATCCGTCCTAGCGGGTTGTTTGGAGCAAAGTCATGAGCGCCTCAAGTAGCCAACCCGCCTCAGCCCCGCTCTCCCCTAAGCGAAGCGACGTTCAAACGGGGGTCTTAGGCACCTGGAGGAACCCAGGCATCTGGCTGATCCTGCTGGCGATAGTGGTGGTCGGCGTCTGGCCGGTGGTCACCCAGAGAGCCGCCACCCGGGAGGTGATCTTCACGGTGCTGCTCTCCGTCGTACTGGCCTCCAGCCTCAACATCATTCTGGGATACACCGGTTACGTGAGCTTCGGGCATATCGTGTTCTTCGGTCTGGGAGGCTACGTGGGCATGTACCTGTTGTCCGCTCAGCAAGCTTCGTTATGGGTGGCCATTCCAGTTGGAGGTCTGGCAGCCGCCCTGCTTGCCTTTCTCCTGGGCAAAGCCATTTTGCGTCTGCGCGGCGCATATTTTGCCCTGGCTACCATCGGGGTCAACGAGGCCATGCGGACTTTTATTAACAACTTCGAACCCTTTGGAGGGCCCACCGGTATCTCGTTAAATCTCAAGATTTATCAGGAATATGGCGGCGCGGCGCAGGCTTTGTGGTTGACTTACTACCTGCTGGTCGTGTTTGCCCTGGGTGCCATTATATTGAGTTTTATGGTCAAAACCAGCAAATTCGGCCTGGGGCTGGTTGCCATCCGGGAAGACGAAGATGCTGCTGAAGTCATGGGGGTGATTACTCCGAATGCGAAGACCTGGGCCTATGTCCTTTCTGCCATTCTGCCAGGGATGGTCGGGGTGCTGTTCTATTTCAAGAACGGCAACGTCGAGCCCGGGGACGCTTTCCGGCTGCACTTTTCCATTGAGCTGCTGGTCATGGTGATGCTGGGTGGCTTTGGAACCGTCCTTGGTCCGGTCATCGGCGCGGCCGGCTACCAGCGTTTGCGCGGCTTCCTGCTGACCAGCCCGCTCTTCAAGGATATCCAACTCGCCGTCGCCGGTGTCCTGCTCCTGGTGATCATCCTGTTCATTCCTGCCGGAGCCGTCGGCTGGCTGCGCAACCGCTTTCCGGTTTTAAGGAGGGTCTTGCCATGATTCTGCAGGTTCAAGGCGTTTCTAAGCGTTTTGGGGGCTTGCAGGCCCTTTCGAATGTCTCCTTCGACCTGCCAGAAGGACAAATCCTCGGCCTCATCGGACCGAATGGTGCGGGCAAAACCACGCTCTTTAACGTGATCAATGGCGTATACCCGCCCAATGCAGGTCGGGTGATTTTCCGCCAGGATGACATCACCAACCTGAAGCCATATTACGTGGCGCGCAAAGGATTAGCGCGTACCCACCAGATTGTGCGCCCGCTCAATGAACTCACCGTCAGGGAGAACGTAATGGTCGGGGCGTGTTTCGGGCAGCAGGCGGTCAGCCTGCGAGAAGCCACGCACATCGCCGATGAAGTGCTGGAATACGTCGGGCTCGCCGACCGGGCTGACCAACCCGCCGGGAGCTTGAATGTGGCTCAGAAGAAACGGCTGGAAATGGCGCGAGCTTTAGCCTCCCGGCCCTACCTGTTGCTATTAGACGAAGTATTGGCCGGGCTGAACACGTCCGAAATCACCGCCATGCTCGATACCATCCGCCAGATCCGGACGCGCGGCATCACAATTATCATGATCGAGCACGTCATGCATGCCATCATGAACGTTTCCGACCGGATCATCGTGCTCGATTATGGCGAACAGATCGCTGAAGGGTCACCACAAGAAATATCTCAGAACGAAAAAGTCATCGAAGCCTATCTCGGCGATCCAAAATTGGCTGAACGCTTAATGGAGCAAAACAATGGCGATACTGGAGATTCGTGATGTTACCTCAGGCTATGGAGAAGTCCAAATTTTGTGGGGAGCCGGCCTGACGCTTCAAGAGGGCCAATTGACTTCGCTGGTGGGAGGAAACGGCGTTGGGAAGACCACCCTGCTGCGCACCGTGATGGGATCGATTAAACCATGGAGCGGTTCAATCATCTTCGAAGGAAAAGATGTCAGTAGACTGCCGCCGTATACGAAAGCCGAGATGGGTCTGGTGCTGGTTCCGGAGGGGCGCCAGTTATTCACCGATATGTCGGTGGTTGAGAACCTGGAAATGGGCGCTTCTCCGCAGCGCGCCCGGCCATACTTCGAGCGCAATCTGGACCGGGTTTATGAAATGCTTCCCCGGTTAAAAGAACGCAGGAATCAAAAAGCAGGTACATTGAGCGGAGGCGAACAACAGATGCTGGCGGTCGCCCGGGGGATCATGTCGGAACCGAAAGCGCTGATGATCGACGAGCTCTCCTTGGGCCTGGCGCCGGTGCTGGTGCTGCAGCTCTTCGAGACCTTAAACCAGCTCAAGGAATTGGGCATCACCGTGTTGCTGGTCGAGCAAAACGTGCAGATGGCCCTGGCGGTCAGCGATTACGGTTATGTCCTTTCCCAGGGCAAAATCGAGCTGGAAGGTCCCAGCCGGCAGCTGGCCAAGAACGAACACATCCGCGCCGCCTACCTGGGACTTTAGTATATGCGTCCGGCATATGCGGCCAGCATATCCGGCCAGCATATCCGGCCAGCATATGGGGCTTAATCTCACGCCCCTTTTGTGAAGAAGTACACTGTATTCCCGCAGCATATTCTGTTATCCTCAGCGTGTACAAATTAACGTGAATTCGGGACCTTAAAATCCAGGTGTCACTCGCTTCCGTGTCATTGCGAGCGCAGCGAAGCAATCTCCTTCGCCGCTGCCGCAATCTCCGCCCTGGCCCGCTATTGAGACTGCTTCGTCGCACAAGGCGCTCCTCGCAGCGACATTCGTGTATTCGTGCCCTATTCGTGGACGGCACCCGCCCGGCGCATAGCTTCGGCGTCCTTAGGAGCGCAGCGGCTCTCCACCCCCGCTCACGCCGCCATCCTCGGCGCCGTCCTGTGCCCAAATGCTCAGCCGCTGTCCTCGGCGGCCTCCTGTGCCCATATGCTCAGCCGCCGTCCCCGGCGGCGAAACACCCTCCCGGCGCACAGCAGCCACTGCCAGCGCAACGGCTCTCCAACCATGCTCAGCCGCCGTCCTCGGCGGCGAAACGCCGGGCGCACACTTGCCATTGCGAGGGCAGCGGCTTTCGAACCACGCTCACGCCGGCGGCACCCGCTTCTGTGTCATTGCGAGTATCAGCAGAGCGCCCGCTGGTTGGGTGGCCTGCGT
>DATCIL010000358.1:0-2581 GCA_036507795.1 Anaerolineales bacterium
TTCTCGTTTGGCCTCAACCCATCAACTGCCTTCTTTGCCACCAATAATGATTACCCGACTTTTCTTTATAGGATAACTCCGCTGATCCAGCAATGGGGGATTCCCCCAAGCCAGATAAGGGAAAACCCTACCTCTCAAAGGAATATCAACAGTATTGACATTCCACGGAATGGAATCATTATAATGATATCAAAGTTAACCTTGGTGAACAAAAGGAGAAACAAATTGCCTAAACAGATTAATCTAAGGGTGACTGGAAAACATAAGATGCACTGCGCTGGGTGCGAAAACACCGTCGAGTTTATTCTTTCGCAAATTCCGGAAGTGGAGCATGTCGCAGCAGATCACAAAACCCAGAAGATAACCGTCAGCCTGAAATCGGATCGCGTCGAGTTGCAGCAGCTGCAAAGCGAGCTGGAATACGCCGGTTACCAGGTGGAACCCAGCCAATGATCTTAAACAGCTCATGACCGAGGACAAAAAACGCCAGGGCGGCTCTGCCTGGTATATCTTGCTGGCGTTCGGCGTGCTGTTGCTTGCGCTGGCGGGGTACACCGGTTATGTACTTTATCCTCGTTTCGGACTACCTTCGGTAACCGGCAGCGGTCTGTTTGTCCTGGCGGCTGCCGCTGGCATCGCCTCCTTTTTCTCGCCCTGTTCATTTCCACTGTTGCTAACGTTGTTATCACGTGAGACCGGGAAGGATAAACGGAGCCCTGGACCGCCCATTGGGAAAGCCCTGGGCTTTGCCGCAGCATTATCAGCGGGCGCAACGCTTTTATTGCTCCTGGCGGGCGCCATCATTGCTCTTGGGGGTGGGCGGCTATTCGCGCAGGTGACCTTCACGAGCGCGGCTGGAAGGATCATCCGCTTGATTATTGGCGCTCTGCTCATTTTACTTGGGCTGATACAGCTCGAAATCATCCCGGTTTCCTTCCATCCTGTTGAAAACCTGGCCCAACCAATTCTAAGGTTCCAGGCCAAGACCCGCCGGGACCGCCCGGCCCTGGCTTTCGCATTTTTTGGCTTTGGCTATCTGATCGCCGGCTTTGGCTGAACGGGCCCCATCCTGGCCGGTCTGGCCAGCCATGCTTTCGCAGCAGGAGGCAGATTGGCGGCATTCACAGCCTTCATGATTGCTGCCCTGGCGATCACCATCTTAATGTTCCTTCTATCGTCTGTCATTGCCTTCGCTCAGGAACGGGTCGTGGATACGCTCCGCAGCAGCCTGACGGAGGTAAAGAAGTGGGGCGGTCGAATTCTCATCCTGGTTGGTCTCTGGCTGATTGTCCTGGCCATTTTCGCTGAAACCTTCGCCAACATCTTTCGGGTCTGATTGAGGGGTGTCAAATTATCTATCAAATTAACCGATCCGCGGAGTCCCCAATCTCCCGGAATACAGTTTCCATCCGCCTTGCCAGATGAAAGAATTCCAAGGCGTTATCGTTTATATAAGGGAAATTGCCTATTGACGCAGGAAATGGGTCGCGTGGTATAAATAATCACTGGATATCGACCACATGTAAGTGAATGGGGGATCGGCCAGGATCAGTCAGAGGCTATAAAACTCGTAGAGGTTAACAAATGTGAATGCTGAGAGCCGCAACTCAAGTACCATTCTCAGGCGATCAGAAAGGAAATGGGCCGATGAGTGAAAAGGATGAGAAGAGCCGGCCTGAGCAGCATGGCAAACATCACGATGAAGAAATCGAGCATGAGGCCATGGACCATGCCGCGCATGGGCGGGACGTTGGTCACGAAGACCCTGCCGATGAGAAGGCCGACGAGATGATGGATCATGCCGGGCACATGCAAAACGCCGAGCATGACGGCAAGGGCGAGCACGAGGTTCATAAAGCCCACAGGGAACATGCCGAGCATAACGGCGAGCATGCTGCCCACGTTGATCACACTGGCCACGAGGAAATGTTTCGGCGCAAATTCTGGGTCTCGCTGGTGCTCTCCATACCGGTGCTGGTGTTCAGCCCAACGGTTCAAGGATTTTTTGGCTTCAGCCTGCCCGATTTTCCGGGGAGCGAGTGGATCACCCCGGTTTTTGCCGTCATCGTCTTTTTCTACGGCGGCCTGCCTTTCCTGCAAATGGCAGTACCGGAGCTGCGCAACCGCCAACCGGGCATGATGACGCTGATCTCCCTGGCGATCAGTGTGGCATTTGTATACAGTTTATTCGCCACCATCGTTCCCGCAGGCGAAACCTTCTTCTGGGAGCTGGTCACCCTGATCGACGTCATGCTCCTCGGTCACTGGCTGGAAGTGCGCAGCGTACGCCAGGCCTCTGGCGCTTTGGATGAACTGGCAAAACTCATGCCCGACACTGCCGAACGAATCCGTGAAGATGGCAGCACCGAGACAGTCCCGGTCACAAAGCTACAAAAGGATGACCTGGTGTTGGTCCGCCCCGGCAGCAGCGTTCCGACCGACGGAGTGGTCGAAGAAGGTGAATCGAACGTCAACCAGGCGATGATCACCGGGGAATCCAGACCGGTCAGCAAAAAGCCCGGCGATGAGGTAATTGCCGGAACCATCAACGGGGATGGCAGCCTGCGCGTGCGGGTGACTG
>DATCIL010000359.1:0-2941 GCA_036507795.1 Anaerolineales bacterium
CGTTTGATCGGGGTGTCGGTCGGGCCGACGTGACCCACCGGAGACGCCGGCCCCGCCCCAACGATCGGGCAGTGCTCCAGTTCCCAGGCTGCTTCGACGCCAAATTCGGCCAGCTGCGCCTGCATGAACTGGCTGATTTCACGCTCGGTCATTCCTTCTTGAATAGTGGCGAAGGTGCGCTCGTAGATTTCTTCGGTGGTCTTGATAGCTGCCTTGATGCGGGCGATCTCTTCAGGCAGCTTGCGCCCGCGCAGCGCCCCGATGATGCTTTCGGCAGAGACAATCCGCTGCTCCCACGGGGTATCATCAAAGTAATCGATCAATAACTGGTACAGGCCATGCGACAATCCGTCAGCATGCACGTCGTTGCGGGAATAGTTAAGGGCAATCTGCCGCGGGTAAATCCGTTCCAGGGTGTGCAGCAACGACCGGCTGATCGCATCGTGATAGGGAACAATGGTCTGGTAAGCGCCGGTATTCCGGGCGGTCCCCGCCTCAAAGTGACCCAGGATAGCATATGTTTCGCCCTTTCTGGTGATCATCAATGCGCTCTGCCAGGTCAGGTCATGGCCGTAAATCAAGGGGATTACCGGATCGCCGCCCGCGCTCGTCTCCCGTACAAATGTGAGCCAGAGATCGATCCTCTTTTCTTTCAAGATCTCGATAGCCTGGTTGACCTTGAGCTGTACAAGATTCGACATTGTTGCCTCCGTGAGGTGCAAAAGGGGCCAAAGGTATCAAAGGTGCCAGGGGTGCCAAAAGTGCCAAAGGTATCAAAGGTACCAAAGGTGCCAAAAGTACCATTGATATCTATGCTACGAATGTACCGATTTACCAATCTACCAATTTTCCGATCTACCTGTCTACTTGTTTCCCTGTTTACCACTTCCAATTCACTAATCGCCTAAGCGATTGTCTTCAATCGCCATTGCCTGATTGCCTGATCTCTTCCTTCGCCCGTCCAAACTGCGTCTCGTAAAGTTGCGCATACAAGCCGCCCTTGCTGATCAGCTCGGCATGCGTGCCTTGTTCGATCAAATGGCCCCGTTCCAGAACCAATATTTTATCCGCTGCCAGAATTGTGGACAAGCGATGGGCGATTACCAGGCTTGTGCGTCCGGCAAACAGCGGCTCGAGCGCCGCTTGAATGAGCGCTTCATTGTGTGAGTCAAGGTGGGAGGTAGCCTCATCCAAAATCAGCACGCGCGGGTCCTTTAAGATAACCCTGGCAATCGCCAGGCGTTGCTTTTCGCCGCCGCTCAACCGGTATCCCCGTTCTCCGACCAGGGTATCGTAGCCATCCGGCAGGTCGCTGATGAAGTCGTGGATGTGGGCTGCCCGGCAGGCCGCTTCCAGCTCCGCCTGAGATGCCTCCGGCCGGGCGTAGAGCAGGTTGGCGCGCACCGTATCATGGAACAGGTAGGTCTCCTGCGTAACCATGCCGATCTGGCGCGCCAGCGATTCCTGCGTGACATCTCGCAAATCATAACCATCCAGGGTTATTTGTCCTTCGGTTGGATCGTAAAGGCGCGGCAATAAATAGGTAACCGTCGTTTTTCCCGCGCCGGATCGGCCCACTAAGGCGACCAGTTCTCCCGGTTCGATCTCGAAGGATAGATCCTCCAGTGCCCAGCGGCGACTCGTAATCGCCTCGGATCCATTTTCAGAAACTTCCTCGTCCCTTGGTTCGTGACCGTTTGGAGAATCCTCTTGCCCGTCACGCGCATTGAGCGAGAGCAAATCTCCCTTTTCCGAAAGATAACTGAAGGATACATTTTCAAAGCGCACCCGGCCATCCACGTTCTTGAGTTTTACGGCTCCGCTGCGATCTTTGATCTCTATGGGCAGGTCCAGGTATTCAAATACCCGTTCAAAACTGACCATGGAGGTGGCAAACTCCACCTGCACATTCGTGAGCGAAGATATCGGGCCGTAAAGCCTGGTCAGATAGGCCGCGAAGGCCACGATCGTGCCGACGCTGATCGCTTCGTTCAGCACCAGGTGACCGCCGCCCCAATAGATCAGGGCCGTACCGATGGCGCTCGAGACGCCCAGGCCCAGAAAGAACCAGCGCCCGACCAGCGCCCGGCGCACGCCGATATCTCGGACTTTCCGGTTCGTCTCCCGGAAACGCTGCGCTTCACTCGCTTGCCGCCCGAAGGTCTTCACCAGGAGCGCGCCATTGATGCTCAGGGTTTCGCTGATCGCGCTGCTCATATCCGCGTTGTATTCCATGGCCCGGCGCCAGATATCCCGGAAGATCCCCGCCACGCGCCGCGCCGGCAGCAGGAACAGCGGCAGCACGATGATCGAGAGCAGCGCCAGGCGCCACTCGATGGTGATCATCACGACCAGCGTAGAGAACAAAGTAATTACGTTTGTTACGATATTGGGCAAAGTCCCGGTAAATGCGCTCTGCGCGCCGACCACGTCATTGTTGAAGCGCGGAATAATCTCTCCGGACTTCGTGTGCGTAAAGAACCGCAGCGACATGTGCTGCAGGTGATCGTACATCTGTTGGCGCAGGTCGAAGATGATCCCTTCCCCGGCTTTGGCGCTGAAATAGCGCTCCGCCACGCCGATCAATCCGCTCAAAACCGGGATCCCCACCATCCCCAGGGCGAGCAGGTTCAGCCGGCTGAAATCGCGGTTCGGGATGACGTGATCGATCAGTTCCCTGTAGAGCAGCGGGGGGACCAGCTCCAGGAGAGACGTGATCGTAATCGTGAAAAGCACAAAGGACAATAAGCCCCAGTAAGGTCGGGCGTATTGCAGCACTCTCCGTAAAAGCCGCCGGTCGATCTGGGCGCGGCCCTTCGTTTCATCGTGGCGCAGGAACGTCCACCAGCCACTTCCATGCATCATAAAATATTATCTCCCTGTAAAATCTGCTCCACTCAACCAATCTACCAGTCCACAAATACCTGATCGCCCAAGCCAT
>DATCIL010000360.1:0-11345 GCA_036507795.1 Anaerolineales bacterium
GTTGAGATCCCACGCGATCAATTCGTCGTGATCACGGGGCTTTCCGGGTCCGGGAAGTCCACTCTGGCGTTTGACACCATTTTCGCCGAAGGGCAGCGGCGTTACGTTGAGTCGCTTTCGGCTTACGCGCGCCAGTTTTTAGGCCGCATGGACAAGCCGGACGTCGATCACATCGAAGGTTTATCTCCGGCGGTGTCGATCGATCAGAAAGGCACCTCTCACAACCCACGATCCACAGTCGGAACGGTCACCGAAATTTATGACTACCTGCGTCTGCTGTACGCCAGGGCAGGCATACCGCACTGCCCAATCTGCGGGAGAGAGGTAACCAGCCAGTCTGCCCAGGAAATCGTGGATGCCATAGAAGGCCTTGCGGAAGGCTCACGCTTGCTGGTGCTGGCGCCGGTCATTCGCGGGCGCAAAGGCACCCACCAGGCGGTGCTCACTGAAATCCAAAAAGCTGGTTTCGTACGGGCCAGGATTGATGGGGATGTACACCTGTTGGAAGAAGAGATCACTATGGATCGTTATAAGATCCATAACATCGAGGCCGTTGTCGACCGCCTGATCATTCAGCATCCGGAGGATCCAGTAGAAGCCCAGAACTTCCGCTCACGATTGACGGATTCCATTGAAACCGCGCTGAAGTTTGGCGACGGGAACCTGATAATTCAGGACATCACGGATCCTGAAGAGCGGCGCGATCTGTTTTACTCAGAGCACCTGGCCTGCCCTGAGCATGGAGTCAGTTTGCCGGAGATCGAACCGCGCACATTCTCCTTCAACACCCCCCACGGCGCCTGTCCAGATTGCCAGGGATTGGGTGGCAAGCTGGAGATTGATCCGGATTTGCTCATCCCAGATCAAAACATGACCCTCAACGAAGGCGCTATAGCCATATCGGAGTGGAGCGGCCCCAGGGAGGAAGGCGGATATTACTGGCAGACCCTGGAAGGGGCTGCCGAAGAATTCGGGGTCGACCTGGATGCTCCGGTAAGCGAAATCCCAAAGGATAAACTGGAGATTATCTTGTATGGGACCAACGGTCGGAAAGTTACCGTTCACTACCGCAACAAGAACGGGCGGCGAGCGACTTTCGACACGACCTTCGAGGGGGTAATAGGAAATCTCGAGCGGCGCTACAACGAGACGAACTCAGAATATATGCGCGATAAAATCTCCGAGTACATGAGCGAGCGCACCTGTCCAACCTGCGGAGGAGCACGGTTACGACCAGAGGCGCTGGCTGTTACCGTTGGAGACGTGAACATCATCGAGGTTACCAGGTGGCCGGTGCTGAAAACCTTGGAGTGGGCAAAAATGTTGAGCGGCAAAGATTCACCGCTTAGCTCAATGCAGCAGGCGATCGCCGATCGGATTTTAAAGGAGCTGCTTGACCGGCTCGGTTTTCTCGTCGACGTCGGATTGGACTACCTCACCCTTGAACGGAAAGCTGCCTCTTTGTCCGGAGGCGAAGCGCAGCGCATTCGACTGGCAACCCAAATCGGTTCGCGCTTGATGGGTGTTCTGTACGTCTTGGACGAGCCTTCAATTGGTTTACATCCCAGGGACAACGGTCGTTTACTCCGGACCTTGAAAGGTTTACGGGACCTGGGCAATACTGTCCTGGTGGTCGAGCACGACGAGGAAACGATCCGCAGTGCAGATTGGATCCTGGACTTGGGACCTGGAGCCGGCGAGCGCGGCGGGTATGTCGTAGCGGAAGGAACAGTCGACCAAATCGAAGCGCACCCGGATTCGATCACAGGAGCTTACCTCACCGGACGCCGCCAGATCCCTCTGCCCGCGGAACGCCGGACTGGGAACGGCAAGCTATTAACGATCCGGGGCGCCAGGGAAAACAATCTGAGAAATATCGACGTCAACATTCCGCTGGGCAAGCTGGTTTGCATCACCGGGGTATCGGGTTCTGGGAAATCCAGCCTGATGGTAGAAGTTCTGTACAAAGCTTTGGCGCGAGAACTTCATAACGCGCGGATCATCCCCGGCGCTCATAAGAGCATCGAGGGCCTGGAGCACATCGACAAAATCATCAACATCGACCAATCACCCATCGGCAGGACGCCGCGCTCGAATCCCGGTACATATACCGGATTATTCGATCAGATTCGTAGCTTGTTCGCCGAGCTGCCCGAGAGCAAGATCCGCGGCTACAAACCGGGACGATTCTCCTTCAATGTGCGCGGCGGCCGGTGCGAGGCCTGCCAGGGACAGGGACAGCTGCGCATCGAGATGCAGTTTCTACCGGACGTTTACGTTCCTTGCGATGTATGCCATGGGGCTCGCTACAATCGAGAGACGCTGCAAGTGCGCTTCAAGGAATATACCATCGCAGACGTTTTGGACATGACCGTGGATAAGGCTGCGGAAGTATTCTCAGCCTTCACGGCAATGATGAACCGGCTGGAAACTTTGCAGGATGTGGGTATGGGGTACATCAAGATTGGCCAGCCGGCTCCAACGCTTTCCGGCGGTGAGGCTCAACGCGTGAAGCTGTCGCGCGAACTATCGAAGCGCTCCACCGGAAATACCCTCTATGTGCTGGATGAACCCTCTGTTGGACTGCACGCGGCTGATGTGCACAAGTTAATCGAAGTGCTCCATCGCCTGGTGGAGGCGGGCAATACAGTCGTCATCATCGAACACAATTTGGATATCATCAAGGTTGCCGATCATATCATCGACCTCGGTCCGGAAGGCGGCGACCGGGGCGGGACCATCATAGCCGAAGGCACGCCAGAGCAGGTTTGCCTGAATCCAAGCTCGTACACAGGGGAGCACCTAAAGGAACACCTGCAAAATGCCCACCACCGGCAAATCCAAGGGATATAGCTGTCCCCTTATCCCCTCTGCCCTATCCCTTGAATTTCGAAGGATTCTCCGCCGCTCAGCAAGCCGGAAAGAGGAGAAGATCTGAGCGGCAATACAACACTGTTGGCAAAGTAATCAAAGTCGAATCCGGTAGGATCCCCGGCAGATTTTCCAGGAACAGGCATCAGGCGCGCGGTGAGCGGCTTATTCAGGCGCTGCGCCAGGACGGCAAGGTCTAACAGGACCGCAGCAAGCTCTTCTTCGGTGGTACTTCCGGGCAATGGGATTGTATCCAGCCCGGTTCCACATACGGCCGAGTAAAGCAGAAGATCGGTAACGCTCAGGAGGCCCCGGGCGGCGCGATCAGCCAGAACTGCATCCTCCAATACCGGCAGCATGACACCGCTGAAGCCGACCCGTCGAAAACGAGCTCGATCAATGGCTTCCGCCAAAAACGCAACCGCTGCCAGGGTGCCGTGCTGTCCTACCGAAGAAATGCCCAACCGTTCAAGCGCCGCGCCAATGGAACGCGCTTCCTCGGGAAAGGGCGCCAGGGAAAAATCGATACCGGAAAACTCGACCTGGTATTCCCCAGCGAGATCATTCCCCACCGCCGTTAGAACCCGGGCATGTCCCTCCAAGACCGAAACCAGATTTTGACGGGCTTCTGCAAGGCTGCTCGCAGAAGAACAAGCCTCCACAGCCAGATCAGCTGCCTCGGTGGCCAGCGCAAAAGCAGGTGTGCCACCGGCATGGTAAGCAGCCGGAAAGAAGGGCGCGCCGGGGGATACATTTGCAAGGGCAGCAAAACGAAGATTACCAAACCCATCCGGGGCTATCCCCGCGGTCTGGTGAATGATCCGCGCACAGCTGCGCACAGCCGGCAAGGATACGCCTGCATCTTGGGAAGCGATAATTCCGGACAGGAAAACCGCTTGCGTGGCCCTCAAAACCTCGGGGATCACGCCGTAACTATCTGGAAGATCGGGATTGGCGGGTCCAAGCGACAGGTAATCAAAACCGGCGGATTTGGCTGCCTTTTCGATGACCTGCGCCAGATTTACAACTTCGTCTACACGCAAATCGGCAAGCAGGTTGGGAAAAGGTATGGTCGCTAACCGGGTAGTTTGGACAGTATATCCAGCGGATTCGAAGGCTGGTCGAGCCGCAGCAATGAGGCTTTGAATGTGCGCAAGCGCGGGTTCATTGACAGGCCAGTGGGGATTGGCAAAGCAGGTGATTGAGCGGATGTTCATAGTTAGGGAAATGGCAATTAGAAATGGGTTGATCAGGACTCAAGAGATCGCAGGATTTCGCTGGCGGACGACTTCGAACATGAGGATGCCGGCAGCGATGGCGGTGTTGAGGGATTCGGCCTCCCCGGGCATCGGGATGTGAACGGTTTCATCGGCCAGTTCGGAAGCCGATGCTCCGGCTCCTTCGGCCTCACCTCCCGTGATCAGCGCCAGAGGAATACGGAAATTTTCCTGAGTATACACCTTTCCGGCACGCGCAGAAGCGAGAAAAATTCGCAGCGAGTGGAATTCCAAATAATTGCGAATTTCATCCCAAGCAATGGTCAGAACAGGAAGACGGAAATGAGCGCCCATGGCGGATCGCAGGACTTTGGGTGAAAATGGATCCACAACACCGGAGGGCAAAAAGACTGCATCTACACCGGCCGCCGCGGCCGTGCGCAAAATAGTCCCTAAATTGCCCGGATCGCGCACGGCGTCGGGGATGAAAATAAAATCCAGGGTCTCTGGCAGCGGCACAGTTAGCATGGAGAGCACGGCCAGGATTCCTTGCGGGGTGACGGTATCTGAGGCAGACCGCAGGACAGCTGGATCAACTAACTCAACCTGAGTGCCCCGGTCCATGAAGCCCCGGACAACAGCCTGGCCGCGTTCATCCAGGTCTTCGGTATAAAAGACCAGTCGAGCTTCCCAGCCGGCTGCCAGGGCTTCCTCCGCCAGGCGCACCCCCTCCACAACGAATGCTCCCTCCTGTCCGCGAGCGCGAGAGCGAGATTGCAGCTCCCGGACATACTGAACTTTTGGGTTTTTGGTGGAGGTGATCATTGGTTAAGGGATAGGGAAAAGGGGATAGGGCAGCTGACAGGATCGCAATTCTTGTTCGCGCAAAACCCTATTCATCCGAACCTCCCTGGTAATTCTAGCATGGGGGAAAAAGGTGGTCAACATTGGCGAATTCCCTCCACAGGGCTTTCGTAAAGTCAGAAAACCTTGCCAGGTGTCATTGGCAGAAGAACCTCTTCCCCCTTATCAAGGTGAGCGGCGACGGAGAGCGTCGCTTGGAGGGCCTCTTCTCCCCCCTTATCAAGGGAGGCTGGGGAGATTTTCCTGCCTTCTCGGTGGCAGCGGCGACGGAGAGCGTCGCTTGGGGACATTCTTCTCCCCCCTTATCAAGGTGCAGGACACTTTTCTCCCCCCTCCTCAAGGGGGCCTGCGACAGAGAGCTGCACTTCGGGGAGCCTCTGCTCCCCCCTTATCAAGGGGGGCCGGGGGGATTCAAGATAGTGCCAAGCTGAATACAACCGTTGTGATCGTTTTTAACAAGCAAGGCGCCCTCTTTGAGGGCGCCATTCCTAACTTATCCAGATAATACAGAACAAATTGCTCAGCTGCTCATCGCCTGGTTGACCACAGCAGAAAATGCCTGGGGATCGCGTACCGCTAAGTCGGCGAGCATTTTGCGATTGAGCGAAATGCCAGCCTGCTTCATGCCATGAATAAAACGGCTGTAGGTGGTGCCGTTCTGGCGAGCGGCGGCATTAATCCTGATGATCCATAGACGGCGCAAATCGCGCTTGCGATTGCGGCGGTCGCGATAGGCATACCAAAGGCTTTTTAGCATGGACTCGTTAGCGCGCCGGTATAAGCGGCTGCGAGTGCCAAACTGACCTTCGGTCATCTTCAGGATCTTCTTATGTCGCTGGCGGCGGTGAGGTCCGGTCTTTACGCGTGCCATTAGTTCACTCTCCTTAGTCTTTCTAGTCCAGGTAAGGAGCCAGGCGCTTGACGCGTTTACGGATGCCCCGGCCTTTCACGGGGATCATCTCATCAAACAGTCGTTTCGTACGCTTCGGCGTGCGACGGCGCAGGTGGCTCTTCCCGCCCTTGGTGCGCATCAATTTGCCAGAACCAGATAGGCGGAAGCGCTTGGTCGTGGCTTTATGAGATTTAATTTTATTTTTGCCTTTCGTCGACTTGCGTGCCACGGTTAATCTCCTTTCACATAAAACACCGCGGAACAACCTTCGTCCGCGGATGAGACGGATCAATTATAGCAAAATCAGCGGCGATGGGACAGGCTTACTTGTTTCTCGCCGGGGCCATTACCATGAGCATGCTGCGACCCTCCATAGACGGCGCTTGCTCTACAACCCCGACATCAGACAAATCCTCAGCAATCGATTTAAGATCCTTCAGCGCGATTTCCGGGTAGGTTATTTCCCGACCACGGAAGCGGATGCGAACTTTCACCTTCTTGCCCTCTCCGAGCCAGCGCCGGGCATCGCGAACCTTGAACATGCGGTGGTGTTCGTTTGTTTTCGGCCTGAGGCGGATCTCCTTGACCTCGACCTTAGCCTGAGATTTGCGGGCTTCGCGTTCCTTCTTTGTGCGTTCATAAAGGAACTTCCCATAATCCATCACCCGGCACACCGGCGGATCAGCATTGGGAGCGACCTCGACCAAATCCAACCCGGCTTCTCGAGCAGTGCGCTGTGCTTCCTGAATCGGCACAACTCCGACGTTATCGCCATCCGGGCCAATCAAGCGTACTTTAGGATTTCGAATTGCCTCGTTGACACGATAATCTGATGCGCTAATAAATCACTCCTATTCTTAAGCTAATTCAAGGCAAAGATAAGCTTTGCCCATAGCCTTGACGGGTTGCATGATACCATAAAGGCAACCGAATCGTCAACCATACCAGCGAAATGGCGTGCACGCAGGCTGCCATGAGTACAGGCTCAGGCATATGCTCTGCCGCCGTCCCCGGCTGAGTCATTCCTATGACCGTCTTGCGCCCATGTGCTCAGCCGCCGTCCTCGGCGGCGGCCTGCGCCCGGTCAGGCGCTGTGAGTGTCCGCCTCTACATGCGGGCTTCGATATCCTGATTTGCTTTCTCCAGGAAAGCGCTCAAGGACATCGCTCCGAGGTTTTCCTCTGTCCGGAGACGAACAGAAACTGTGGATTGCTCAACCTCGCGATCCCCTACTACCAACATGTATGGGATCTTCTGGTTTTGGGCGTCGCGGATTTTTGCGTTCATCCGTTCGCCGCGGTCATCCACCTCCACGCGCACGCCGGCTTCTTCAAGGCGATCAGCAACCTGGCGAGCATACGGTAAGTGCCGGTCGGCAATGGGGATGACGACCGCCTGGACCGGGGACAACCAGACGGGAAATGCGCCGGCAAAATGCTCGATCAAAACGCCAATAAAACGCTCCATGGATCCAAGCAGCGCCCGGTGAATCATATAGGGACGATGTTCCTGCCCATCATCGCCGATATAGGTCAGGTCAAAGCGCTCCGGTAGCGTAAAATCGAACTGAATTGTGCTGAGCTGCCATTCTCGTTCCAGAGCATCTTTCACTTTTATATCGATCTTTGGTCCATAGAAGGTCGCCTCCCCTTCGTCCACCTGGAAAGGAATTTCTGCACGTTCAAGAGCTTGCCGCAAAGCCTCGGTTGGAGCCACCCATTGTTCAGGTTCTCCGGCAGCTTTCTCCGGGTTGCGCGTCGCGAGATAAGCTTGAAAATCCTTAAAGCCGAAGGCTCTTAAGACGTTCAGGCTGAACTGCAATACGCGGTCGATCTCTTGCGGCATCTGATCCGGACGGCAGAATAAGTGTGCGTCATCTTGAGTGAAGCCACGCACGCGCAACAGTCCATGCAACACGCCGCTGCGCTCATACCGGTATACCGTGCCCCATTCGGCAAAACGCAAAGGCAGATCGCGATAAGAGCGCAAATGACTCTTGTAGATCTCTATATGGAATGGGCAGTTCATCGGCTTCAGGTAGTATTGCTGACCTTCGATGTCTAAAGGCGAGTACATGTTCTCTGCGTACCAGTCCAGGTGACCGCTCGTCTCCCACAGCGCAGCTTTTCCGATGTGCGGGGAGTAGACGAAGTCATAGCCTCCTTTTTCGTGTTCGGCGCGACTGTAATCCTCCGCGAGCTTGCGCAGCATGCCACCTTTCGGATGCCATAAGATCAGACCAGGACCAACCTCTTCGCTAACGCTGAAGAGGTCGAGCTCCCGGCCTAATCTCCGGTGATCACGCTTCTTGGCCTCTTCAAGCTTCCACAGGTACTGTTCGAGCTCGTCCGCCGTCTTCCAGGCCGTGCCATAGATACGCTGCAGCATGGCGCGACCTTCATCACCACGCCAATACGCGCCAGCTACATTGAGCAGCTTTATGGCCTCGGGGTTGATCTGTTGCGTACTGCCGACGTGAGGACCACGGCAAAGATCCACAAAATCATCGTGTGTGTAGATCGAAATCTCAGGCTTCTCTTCAAGCGGCTGTCCGTGCTCATCGATTCCGCCGCGTTCCAGTTCCTCGATCAATTCCAGCTTGTAGGGCTGGTCAGAAAAAATACTGCGGGCTTCCGCGGCGGAAACAACCTTCTTCCTAAATTCGTGTTCTCCGGAGACGATTTGGCGCATGCGCTTTTCAAGGACTTCTAAGTCCTCGGGAGTCAGGGTACGCGGAAGATCAAAGTCATAATAAAAACCATCATCGATGGGCGGTCCAATTCCGTATTTGCCATTAGGGAACATTTCAAGCACAGCCTGCGCCATGACGTGGGCGGCCGAGTGGCGGATACGGAAGAGATCGCTTTCCTCATATTTATCTTGTTTCTGCTCGGACATGCTTACCTCCTGATGGATAAACAAAAACTCCCGCCCACTGGGGCGAGAGTCCTTCTCACGCGGTTCCACCCAGATTCAAACCCTATCGATTTCTACGAAAGGCTTTTCTCTTTGGACCGATAACGGGGTCTGCCGTTTCCCTTACTTGGCCTGCCACAGATTACCTCATCCAAGACTTAGTGCCCGGTCAGGTTACTCCGGAGGCCGTTCTGGGTCATGCTCGCGGGTGGTTTTCGCCGGGCACTTTCCGTTGGAGACTCTCAATCGATGGTCTCCATTCCCTGTCGGCAGCGCCCCGGTTACTCGTCCCGGTCAATGCATTTGGATCATCAATTTTTTCTATTATACCTGACCAGGTCCTAATAAGCAATGCAGGAGCAGCAGATCAAACAGCAAATCTCAATAAGTCAATTTTCAGGCGAGTCATTCGTGTATTCGTGTAATTATTCGTGGACGGCAGGAATGGCATCACCGCACAAAACGATAATGAGAATTGCTGCAAATCAGAAAATCCACAGATGACTAAGCGCAGACTGCTCAGCTTTCAGTCCGTGTAATGCTGTGGACAGCGCAGAACGAGATTGGCGTTTTTGTAGGAACTGAATTCAATCGTGGTAACTGACCGGCACGCATAGATCTTGACATCGTAATCGCCCTTAACGATCGTGACGTCCCTTTCCGCATCTTTGTTGAGCAGGAACACGTAGGTGCCCGCGCCGGTTAACACTGCCAACACCTGCGTATCAGCTTCGTTTATCACTGTAACGGGGACGATTCTGAAGATGTCCGAAAGATCCACTTTTTGAGGCGCGCTCTGAGCAGCAGGGGCGCGGCCACCGCAAACCGGCATAACCACTCTTTTTGGCGTGCTCATATCGAGCGTGTCGGTTTTGGTAACCCCGCAGGCCGTGATCGTCGATTCATATTCTCCTCGCGTCACCGTGAAGACTTCAGATCCATCGGCTTCAATCCGCAAGAAGTACAAGGAGGGACCCTGCAATCGCATGAAAATCGGGCTCGACGTACGGTTTTCCACAGTGAGACGGACCAATTCAGAACGGGCCTGGACGGCCGCAGTCGAGACAGCCAGCGGAGCCGGTGCTGCCGCGGTAAGCAAGAAGATGGCGATTAAACTGGCAACAATTAGCACCTGGAGAGATCGAGCCTTACGCATAGTTGAAAGCCTCCTCAACAAACCGGGTATAGTTATTTCTGCCACTTGCTAAACACATAGTAGCCGATAAAAAAGAGGATGTCAAGTTGGAAGAAGGCTGGTGCCGGAGAGGAATTCGATTACGCCGATAACGGCGGAGTTGTCCAGGTTTTCCATGCCCATCTCCAGCATGGCGTTAAATAACTGGGTGTGAACGGCGGCAGATGGCAGAGGGATGCCGTATTGCCGCGCGGTGTCCATGACGATGGCCAGGTCTTTGGCCTGCATATAGGCTTTGAATCCCGGCGTGCGGACGCCTTCAAACAATCGGGGAGGCTTGACATCCAGAGTCCAGCACTGTGCAGCACCACCTCGAATAGCCTCGATGACTTTTTTTGGGTCCGCGCCAGATTTGCGGGCAAAGATCAGCAGCTCGCCCATCGCAACCATTTGGGCAGCAACCATGATCTGGTTGGCAGCTTTGGCTATCTGCCCGGCTCCAGGATCACCGACGTGGGTGATGGTCTCGCCCAGCACCTCAAGGATTGGCCTGACCCTTTCTAGAGCTGCCGCCGGTCCGCCAACCATGATTGCAAGCGTGCCTTTCTGGGCGCCAATATCGCCTCCACTGACAGGGGCATCCAGGCAGAGTACACCTTTTTCACCCAGTTCTTCAGCGATGCGGCGAGCAGTGGCGGGTTTTATGGTGGAGTTGTCGATGAATATCAAGCCATCGTGAGAACCCTCCAGAATACCCCCTTCCCCAAAAACGACCAGTTCAACATCCGGGGAGTCGGGAAGGTTCGCGAAGACAACGTCGACCTGCGAAGCCACTTCCGCGGGTGAGTCTGCCGTCCTGGCCCCCTCGGCTGCCAATTCTTTTACAGGTTCGCGGCTGCGATTATGTACGACAAGGGGGTATCCCGCACGGAGGATATTACGGGCCATATGTTTACCCATCAATCCTAATCCGATGTAGCCAACAGTCATTTTGTTTGCCATTCGAACTCCTTTACGCCCTACTTTTCACGCTTCACGCTTCACGTTTCACGTTTAGTCCCGTTTGTGCTAGAATGAACATGGCTTATGATAGCCTGCCTATTTTACAGCATCTTGTAAATCGGAGACCAGCATGCCACTGGATATTATTGTCGGCACACAGTGGGGGGACGAAGGGAAAGGCCGTGTTGTGGACTTATTATCGGCGCAGGCTGACTTCGTAGCCCGCTATAATGGGGGCGATAATGCGGGGCATACCGTTAGCGTAGCAGATAATACGTTCAAACTGCACTTAATCCCATCCGGGCTCATCCATTCCCGTCCGATCGGCATCATTGGCAACGGGATGGTGGTCAACCCCGCCGTGCTGCTGGAGGAGATCGACTCCCTGCGTTCAGCAGGAATCTCGGTAACACCGGAACGATTGAAGGTCTCTCACGCCGCTCATCTG
>DATCIL010000361.1:0-4873 GCA_036507795.1 Anaerolineales bacterium
CTATGCCAAATTCATCGGCAGCCGCGGAGATCTCTTCCCGGTTTGCGCCAGCAGCGAAAGAGTGGTCTTTCCACTTCTTCTTGACCGACTTGACCTTCAAGTCTTCCAGCGAGCGGGACGGGCGCACCAGGGCAACAGCAACAATCAGGCCGGTGATTTCGTCGCAGGCATACAGCGCTTTTTCCATCTTGCTCTGGCGAGGTACGCCAGTGTGATCCGCGTGACTCAGGATGGCGGACACAACTTCCTCGGGCACCCCCTTCTTTTGCAGAATTGGCGCTCCTTCCTGTGGGTGCTGTTCCAGAGTTGGATGAATTTCCCAATCGAAATCGTGCAGCAAACCGGTAATCCCCCAGAGCTCGGCATCCTCGCCAAACTGCTCCGCGTAGAACCGCATGGCAGCCTCGACTGCCAGCATATGGCGGATCAAATTTTCGTTTTCGACGTGCTCTCGGACGATTTCAAGGGCTTGATCGCGATTCATTGAGCCTCCATAGGAAATATTGGCTCTGGATTGCCGAGAATAGGCCTCGGGCGGGTGATGTGAATGTCCCATAAGGCGACGAAAGTCGCCGCGACCTCCCGCAGTTGCCAAAATGCCGATTGGCGGCGCCGGTATTCACGCCGGTCAGCTGCGACGCCAAGCGCGTCGACGCCTAGCGAATTGCAGGTGTAGATTGCTCGCGGGAGGTGGAACTCTTGGGTTACCAGAATAGCGTCTTGAAGACCGAATATCTCTTTAGCGCGAAAGCAGGTGTCATACGTGCGCTGTCCGGCGTAGTCCAAAATGATATCCTCAGCGGGAACACCCAAACCAATGGCAAATTCCTCCATGGCAGCCGGCTCGTTGTAGTTATCGACCCTGTTATCTCCGCTCATTAGCAGTTTGTTGACTTTGCCCTGGAAATATAATTCCACTGCCGTTGCCACCCGATCGCGCAGGACCGGTGTAGGTGAGCCATCCCTCCATAGTCCCGCTCCAAAGACGATCGCCACCGGTTTGGCGGGCACATCTTCAACGCGGTGGAGGCGCGGCCAGGCGTAGATCGCGGTAATCAGCCGAGGGAGGATGAAAGTAATCGGTGTTAAAACCAGTATTGCCAACAGTAGACGCAGTAATATTTTCATAACCTGTACCAGCACGGGCGAATTTTACCATGCCAGCTTAAAGACAAACGGCCAAGATGCAGCGGATGCGGCAGATCGACAAGATTATCGGTAAAGCTTCTTTGCCGCATCCAACGAGCGCTAAGATCCGCAAAGAAAATTTTAGCATCTTAGCGCTTCCTTGGCGTCCTTTCCGCCTTCGCGGTTAATTTTTAGACAAACCGTTCTCGAATCTCTGAGCTTATGTAATCCAGTGCAGCAACTGTAATTGTAATCAGCCAAACAGCGATACCAGCCGGCTCGTATTGGAACTGGCGAATCCACTGGATAAGAATGAAGCCAATACCGCCTCCTCCTACGAGACCGATGATGGTGGAGAGGCGCACATTGATATCCCAGCGGTAGATGGTAAAGGAGATGAAGGGCGGCAGGACTTGGGGTACCACGGCGTACATGATCGTCTGAATGCGATTGGCGCCGGTTGCCTGAATGGCTTCAATGGGACCCGGATCAATACTTTCAATGGATTCCGAATAGAGTTTCCCCAGCGCTGCAACGGTATGGATGGTCAAGGCAATTGTCCCTGCAAACGGACCCGGTCCGATCCAGATTATTCCGACGAGAGCCCAAATCAAGGGCTCTATGGAACGGATTATATTCATCAGGGTCCGCACGATGGCGTAAACTACAATGCCGATGCTGATCTCTCCGTGAACGCCTTGACGGTAAGCGTAAACCAGGCTGAGAGTCCCCAGGAGGATAGCACCGGCAATAGCGGTACGAGTCTCCAATTGGGCGGCAGCTTCTGGACCCAGGGGGATGGATAGGATTCCGCGGCTAAAGCCGGTGCCCAGCCCATATCCTAAGGCAGCGCCCAGGATGCCGAAGACCAGCGCCGTTACAACCCGGCTGAGGATATCCGGAGCACGTTCGCCCAAGGTTCGCATGCCCCAGGATCCGGTGCGCCAGCCAAGTGTTCCCAATGCAGCGACCAGCAGAATGGCGGTGGAAGCGGTAACCAGAGGCGCGCCCTCCAATCCGCCGATGCGCCCGGAGATCTGATTCGTGCCGATAAATGCCAGCCATAAGGCCGGTACCATCAACAAAAGCCCACCGGCGACCCCGCTTAATGTGGTGACGATGGGAGACATCAAGTTGCGGGCCGCCAGGAAACTGATCGGTACAGCCAAAATGATCCCAAAGAAAGTTGCCATTAACCCGAGCATGATGGTCTCGAGCATGCCCACCAGGGCCAGGTTCATCTCACGACTGAGATTGCCGGTAAAGACAACCGCACTTTCCTGGCGGACGATCAGGGTGTGGATTTGTGCTCCGGCAGCCGTATCCGGGATCACGGCGGAGGGAATGTTGAGGTTGGTGACAAAACTACCATCCGGACCGACCTGAATGGTGGTTTCACCCACACCCCGGGGCCGGAAGGGATTTCCGATCGGATTTTTCCATAATATTTCCACGGTGGATCCGGGCGCGAAATTGCCGCCGACAATGCTTAGTTCTGTCCCCAATTCGATTCCGCCTGTCAGGGCACGCTCGGTCAATTCTCCGCACGTGGGTGTCACGATGATATATGCTTCGTCTTCTTGGGGCTGGTTGGCAGGAGGTCCTTCAGCGCCTTCCGGACAAGGTGCTTGAATTTTGGCTGAAACTTCAACCGCTTGAGTTTCATATTCAAAGGCGGACTGCCAGGGCCAGACAATTCGCCGGAGAATAACCTGTGTATCCCTGTACTCGCGGACTGCTTTGGGCAGATCGATCTTCGTAATGTTCCAACCAAGCACGAAGATTAAGACGCAGGCGATGAGAACTGCCGGGATCATCGAAGGGACTGCTATGTCGGCGCCGATGCGGGCGGCGTCCGATGCTTGCCAGAACCAGAAAGCTGCCAGTGCCCCGGCGGCAAGTACACCGGTCGAGCCGAAAACCTGGCTAATCTCGGATGCGCTGCCTGCTGCTGCGATTAACGAGTCGGCAACCAATAAAAGGGCCAGGACGTAGAAAATGCCCAGCCCCACCTGTGTCAAAGCTTGTCCCGATACGTCCTTGATAAAAAAGCGCCCCAGCAGGTAGCGCAGTGCAATTAAAAAGACCAAAAGCGCACCAGCCTGCAGCAGAAGCAAGATAAATACGCGGGTGCTCACCTCGTAGTCCGGAAACCGAGCTCGTTGCGCAATGGTCCAGATGCTGAGAAAACCGAGAACAATGACCGAGATGAGCAGGCTGATGCCGCGCGCCCACTGACCGGCGATCATTTGTCCTAAGCCGGGCAGGATAAACGATAACAGCCCGTGGATGAGTGATGGTCTCTTCTCTGTTGATTGGTAATCGGACATTGTAGTCGTTATTGATTTCGGTCGTTGAACTTATTCAGGCTCCCAGGCGTTCCGCTTCTTCCCCATATATTTCCCGGAAGCGTTCATCGCTCATTTGGCGGATATCCTCGCTGTCCCCTTCAAATACCAGGCGGCCTTCACGCAAGCCGATCACTTTGCTGGCGTAGCGTTGAACCAGGTCCAGGAAGTGTAGACTGCACAGGATAGTGACATTATCTTCCTGATTGATTTTTTCCAGGTAGCCCAGGATCGAGTGCGCCAGCACTGGATCCAGGCTGGCAACCGGTTCATCCGCCAGGATCATTTTGGGCTCCTGCATGAGCGCCCGGGCGATGCCCACGCGTTGTTGCTGGCCGCCGCTGAGCTGATCGGCCCGGTTCTGGGCTTTGTCAGGTATTCCCACCCGTGCAAGCGCTTGCACGGCGCGCTGGCGGTCAGCACGCCGGTAGCGGTTGACCAGGCTCCAGGCAGGAGGCGTGTAACCCAATCGCCCGGAGAGAACGTTGGTCATTACTGAAGAGCGTCTAACCAGGTTGAAGTGCTGGAAGATCATCCCGATCTCCCGCCGAATCATGCGCAGTTCGGCCTGGTTGGCCTGCGTGATATCCCTGCCGTTCCATAGGATCCGGCCTTCGGTGGGTTCTACCAATCGATTGATACAGCGTAGTAAGGTGGATTTTCCGGAACCGCTCAAACCAATGATGACTAAAAATTCCCCTTCTTCGACCGTGAAGTTAACATCACGCAATGCAACCGTGCCGTCCGGATAAATTTTTGTCAGGTGTTCAACTTGTAGCATCTTTGTATATGTAAGGGAAGGAGTTTTTCCCCTTCCCTTACAGGTTCCGACGTTCTAAATGAGTTTATGGGCTGGCGAGTTCTTCGATGTCGATTCCGGCGGCTTCAAGTTGCTGGCGGAAGCCATCGTAGAATTCGTCATCCGTCAGCTGCATACCGCTCCAGGAGTACACTGTGTTCAGGATCTCCAGGCCTTCCTCGGTCTCGGTCAGGCCCAGGAACACCTCCACGATCTGATCGCGTACATCCTCCGACACAGATGGGTGAAAGCTGATCGTGTCGTTGGGGATCGGAACTGACTCCGCAATGACTACGATCTGGTCCATAACATCCGGGAAGTCTTCCTCGACGTTGGTGCGGGCATCGACAAAAGTGGCGCCGGCCTCGCAGTCGCCATTGTAGACTGCGATGACGACAGCATCGTGACCGCCTGCGTCGATGATCTCAGCCAGGTCGGCTTCTGGGTCGAGTCCTTCGGCCTGCATGGTGATGCTGGGGATGATCCAACCGGAGGTAGAGGTCGGATCCGGGCGGCAAAAGGTTTTGCCCGCCAGGTCGGCGACGGATTCGATACCGCTCCCGGCCCGGGTGATGACCTGACCCTGGTAGAAGGTGGT
>DATCIL010000362.1:0-3558 GCA_036507795.1 Anaerolineales bacterium
ATTGCCCAGCCAGAAAAGATCAGCCGGGCGCGGCGCCGCGCCGGGTAGGGGCCCGATCCCCGGCGGCGCCAGGTTGAAGAGCAGCAGGAAGGCTGCGGCAAAGCCAAAAGTATAGAGCACGATAGTCCAGGGATTCAGGCCACGCTGCGCCGCCGAGCGGCCCATCAGGGTGTAAATCGCGTAACCCAGGCCGGAAAGTATCCCGGTCAGGATGCCTACCAAATTGGCGCGCCAGGCCGCCAGGTCAAAGGCCTCTGAGACCAGGATGCAGCCCCCCAGGCTGAGGGCGACCGCTACTATCTTGGCCCAATTCAGGCGTTCGTTGAGCAGCCAGCGGCCAAGCAGGGCGGTGAACCCGGCTGAACAGTATACCAGCACGGTAGAGATAGCCGCACCGTTCAGCGCCACCGATAAGGTCCACAAGGAGTTGAACAGTGCCAGGATCAGGCCGTATATAAGGAGATAGGGCAGGTGTTGAGGCTTTACCCGTAGAAGGTGCGGGCGAATTAAACGCAAGACCACCAGGAGGCTGAGCGCCACAAAACCGTCTCGCCAAAAGGCCAGCACCAGGGCAGGCATGTGGTAGGTTTGGGTGAGGTGGCGGATGAAGATTGCCGTTGTCGATAGAATAGCGGCACTGATCAGGGCAGCTGCATAGCCACGTGTAAGCGAGGCGCTGGCTGCATCTGTTCTCATCGTCGGTTTAGATACTGCTGCAGGTCTTCCATGAGCTTGATGCGCATTAGGCCGGGCTTAGCCGGCGCTCCCGCAGTAAATCTTTCCCACCCAGGTCAAATCCGAAGGACAATTTCAGCGCATCCCGAGCGCATACTGTAATGCAGGTCTGGCACAGACTGCACTCGGTCGAAAGGACTCGCTCCCCGTTCAAGATGTAGTCGCTGATGCGCACATCCATGGGGCACAGCTCCTCGCACGCATTGCAATCGTTGCATTTTTCCGCCTCGCCGCCGATCTTGAGCAGCGAGAAACGGGTGGTGACTTTAAGCGGAACCGAAACCGGGCAGACGTACTTACAGAAGGCGCGGTTGTCTTTCAGTCCATAAGCCAGCGCGATTCCGACCGTGTAGTAAAGTGCGTTTCCAACCAGGAACCAGATCACCGCCGCCCGGCCGGCCGCGCCATCACGATAATCGAAGATGAAGAAGAGCAGCGAGACAAGGCCCAGGCTGATCCCGAAGTGCAGGTAGCGTACCCAGCCCCACTTTCCAGGCAAACGCCCTCGCGGGCGCTTGAACGGCAGCAGGTCGAGCACCATCACCGTCCAGCACGCCCATCCGCACCACAGCCGCCCGAACAAAATCGGGCCGAAGATCTTGGCGATCATGTAATGGATCACGGCCATCTGCATGACCCCGGTCAGCAGACCAAAGATGGCTCCCTCCAGCTGGCTGTTCTCCTGCCCCATCAAGACAGCATAGCCGAACAGGAACGCCCCGACCAGAAACAGGGTCAGCCTGCGACCAATCGGCTTGCGTTTTTTGGGAAGAACTGCGTACAGCCCTAGTCCCACGCCAAGGGAAGTGCCGATGTAACCAAACATTACGAACGGCTGGATGTACCCGGAAGCCAACCATCCCCACATGCCTGTTCCCAAAAAAGCTAGCATCACCACTCCGGGTACCAGCAGCTTATTGGCCCGAAACTCGCTCCGATTATCTAATTTTTTTGCTTTCATCTGGATTCCTCCTTCCACTGGGGTGAGCGGCGAGAGGTAAGGGTAGATTGATTTTATCTGGATTTGAGCATAAATCAATAACCCGCTGTCATAACATCATCCTGATATTCGTCACAATTCGAGAAAGTGGATACGGGGGATTTTCGCAGCATAAATGCTGCGAAAATCCCCCAACCTCTTGTTTTCTCCAATTCGTGCAAATTGGCGCACATGATCGGCTTCATCTGCAAATTTACCCAAATTTCTGCAAATTTCATGTAGAATTGGACTAAGAATATGAACCTCTATCTCGGCTGCCCCATCTGGTCTTATAAGGGTTGGATCGGCAGTCTCTTCCCCGAAGGTACGAAGCAGTCCGACTTTCTACGCGAGTACGCCCGCCGGCTCAATACGGTGGAAGGCAACACCACTTTCTACGCGGTCCCTGCGCAGCAAACCCTTCAGCGCTGGGTCGAGGAGACACCGGTCACCTTCCGCTTCTGCCCCAAGCTGCCCCGGACGATCAGTCACGCCGGCAAGCTCCGGGAGCACCTGGAGCAAGCCAGCCAGTTCCTGGCAGTCATGAGCCAGCTGGGCGAACGCCTCGGGCCAATGTTTCTGCAGCTCCCGCCGCGTTATTCCCCTGATCTGCTGGACGACCTGCGCACCTTCTTAGACGCCTGGCCGCGCCATGCCCCGCTTGCGGTCGAAGTCCGCCACCCCGATTGGTTTACCTCTCCTCACCACGAGGATTTAAACAGTCTGCTATCACAGTATGGCGTCGCCCGCGTGGTGATCGATACCCGTCCAATCCGCAGCCTGCGCGGCGACAAGATTCTGGAAGGCAGCGTCTACCAGCGCATGCTCGAGGCGCGTGAACGCAAGCCAGATCTACCCATCCTCCCTGAGCGCACAGCTCCCTTCGTCTTTCTGCGTTATATCGGTCATCCGCTCATGGAGCACAATGCTTCCTACTTAGAGGAATGGGCCGAATTCCTGGCCTCCGCGCTCAGGGACGGATTAGACGCTTACGTTTTCTGCCACTGTCCCGACGAACGCCTGGATCCCTGGCTGTGTCGCGAGTTTCACCAGCGAGTGGACTCCATTTTCCCGCTTCCCCCATTGCCCTGGGATGACGCCAATCAGGATATCGCCAGGCAGGCGCGCTTGCTTTAATTATTCTTGCAGACCCCAACCTTCCACATCCCCCTGACCGAGTTGACCAGGTAGACCCGGCTGCACCGTGCCAGCTCGCTGAGCAGTATCCTTCTTTCCTTTACCTTCGCCTGTTCCAATAACCAGGCCCGGTAAGTGCCGGGCAGCAGACCTGATTCGATGGGGGGCGTAAAAAGCTGGCCGTCCAGCTCCACGACTACGTTGGCAATACATGACTCGGTTACCTCACCACATTCATTCCACAGGATCACATCTTCGAAACCGGGGCATTCGGCCAGCGCCTTTCGGTAAATCTCCCGCCGCGTGGTCTTGTGGTAAAGAAACCGGTCATTCGAGCTCACTGGGCTCCTGGCAATCCCGATTTCGGCTGGGTTTGCCAATTGGGTTAACGGGGCATGCTGGATGTCGATCTCACCATCTTTGGAAACGGTCAACCGCACCTTTTGCGGGATCCCCTGGAAATCCACCTCGACCCGAGCCAATTCGCTCCGCATGGCGCAGGGATCAAACCGGTAAGAGAAATATTCTGCCGAGCGTTTCAATCGTTCCAAGTGTTGTTCGATGAGGAACCATCCTTCCTCCGGCGTCCAGCGCATGCTTTCCAGGAGGTCGAAAGGTTGCGGGCATTCGGAGAAGATGCGCGCTTTTATAATCGTTTCTTCCCACTCGGATATCGCCTCCGAATCCCATACAATCCCACCGCCCAC